>JBBTFY010000071.1:0-16541 GCA_038041635.1 Pseudomonadota bacterium | reverse complement strand
CGCAGATGGGCAGCTGATCGGCACCAAGGCTGCGAGAAATTGTTCGGTCGCACGGTCCCAATCATGGGCTGCGCCTTGAGCTGCCACGGCATAGCGATCACAAAGCAGTGCCTTGCCAATGGCGACATTGAGATCATCATCCAGCGCGCCTGACGCCGCCGTCACTATGTCGCGTGGCCCAGTGACGGGAAAGGCCGCAACGGGCGTTCCACACGCCATAGCCTCTATGATGACGAGGCCGAACGTGTCTGTGCGGCTGGGAAACACAAACACATCGGCCCCGCAATAGGCGGCCGCCAGCGCGTCGCCGCTGAGCGAACCCAGAAAATGCGCGCCAGGATAGGCGCTGCGCAAGCCGTCAAGCGCGGGGCCATCGCCGACGACAATCTTGCTGCCCGAATGAGTCGTATCGAGGAATGCGCCGATATTTTTCTCCACCGCCACCCGTCCGACATAGAGCATGATCGGACGGGGCAGGTACACCAGTGCCAGGTGCGGCGCATGGCCCGGGTGGAACAAGCTGTTATCAACCCCGCGCCCCCAATGCGTCAGATGATCAATCCCATGCGCGCGCAATTCGTCGCGGATAGACGCCGTCGCGGTGAGGACATGGTCGGCGGGACGGTGAAACCAGCGGATATAGCGCCATAGGATCGCCGGGGATAATCCCGTGCGGGCCGCCACATAATCGGGGAATTGTGTGTGATAGGCGGTGGTGAAGCGCCGGCTATTTCTAACGCACCACCGCCGTACCCATAGCCCCAGCGGTCCTTCGGTCGCAATGTGGATAGCGTCGGGAGCAAAGCCTTCGATGATGCGAGCGACCTTGCCGGGCGCCGGAAAGGCCAGACGTATTTCGGGATAGGTGGGGCAGGGCAGCGAGCTAAAGCGATCCGGAGTCAGCATTTCCACATGGTGATCCCGCGCGATGAGAGCATCCCGCGTCGCACACAGTGTGCGCACAACGCCGTTCATTTGCGGTATCCAGGCATCCGACGCGATCAGGATGCGCATCGCTTTCACGCCGCCTCAAGCTCTAGGTTTATTCCATAGTCGCCTGAAGGTTCCGTATCCCCCTTACGCCGCGCCGCCATCTCTTCGGCCCAATGCAGGATTTCCATCCGCCCGTCATGATGTTCGACCAATGCGGTGCACCCTTCGACCCAATCGCCATCATTATAATAAGCAATATCATCAATATCGCGCATTTCCGCGCTGTGGATATGACCGCAGATGACGCCATCGACGTCGCGGTGCCGCGCCGCCTGTGCCACCACGTCTTCGTAGCGGCCAATGAATTGCACCGCGTTCTTGACCTTGTGCTTGGCCATCATCGACAGCGAAATATAGGGCAGACCCAGTCGCGCCCGCACGCGGTTGACCACCATGTTGAGCCGCAGCAACCATGTATAAGCGGTGTCCCCGATCAGTGCGAGCCAACGGTGCGACAGGACGATACTGTCAAACTCGTCACCATGCAGCACCAACAGTCGCCGCCCGTCGGCGGTGGTGTGGATAGCTTCGCGCGCTATCTCGACGCCGCCAAAATCAAGCCCGCAAAAGGGGCGCATCATCTCATCATGATTGCCGGGGATATAGACCACGCGCGTGCCGCGCCGCGCGCGTTTAAGCACACGCCAGATCACATCATTATGCTCGGGCGGCCAGTAATGCCGCTTTTTCAACTGCCAGCCGTCGATGATGTCACCGACCAGATACATGGTGTCGCAATCGACATGGTCAAAGAAATCGATCAGCATTTTGGCATTGCAGCCACGCGTGCCGAGGTGAATGTCGCTGATCCACACGGTGCGATAATTCCGCCGCCTGCCGAATGTCTGTTCGGGCACGTGCGGGCGGGTATTCAGCGGGTCGAAAACTGATACGACGCGATTGATCTGATCAAGTGATGCCATGGGCACCCGGTCCCTTAATTGCCTATGTCGGCCCGCCTAAGCACCTATTTTGTGACAATCATCCTGCCATGCGCGTGACAGCATTGTGACAATGCGAGGTGGTCCAGTGGTTGCGCAAGGTGTGTGCTCGCCTTAGGACGGCCATATGGCCTCAACCGAAATCGAAGCATTGGTGCAACAATTGGCGCGCCTTCCAGGCCTTGGTCCGCGCAGTGCGCGGCGCGCGGTGCTCCACCTCATCAAAAAGCGCGAAGTGGCGATGGCCCCGCTGCTTGCCGCGCTGGGCCGCGTCAACGACACGCTGGTGACGTGCGACGCCTGCGGCAATGTCGATACGGTCAACCCGTGCGCGATCTGTACCGACCCGCGCCGCGACGCGCGCGCGCTGTGCGTGGTGGAGGAAGTGGCGGATTTATGGGCGCTCGACCGATCTCGGCTGTTCCCCGGGCGTTACCATGTGCTGGGCGGGCGGCTCTCTGCGCTCGATGGTGTGGGGCCGAGCGATTTGGCGATTGAGGCGCTGGTCTGCCGCGTCGCGGCTGGAGGCATCGACGAAGTGGTGCTGGCGATGAACGCGACGCTGGAGGGACAGACCACCGCGCATTATATCACCGACAGGCTGGAGGGGCTGCCGATCCGCCTGACGCAACTGGCGCATGGCCTGCCCGTAGGCGGCGAGCTTGATTATTTGGACGAAGGGACGCTGGCACAGGCACTACGGGCCAGAAGGCCGGTTGGGTAGGGGACTTTCTGTGCCCCTGTAACCTTTTGTGCGAATGCCTCGAACAGGCTGTTGATGGCATCCATGCCATCACGCCATTATTTGGGGAGAGAAGCATATGAAAATTTCCATGACAACGCGTGCCACAGCCACTGCATTCATCGCCGCACTGTCGCTAACCGCATGCGGCCAATCAGCACCCGAATCCGAACAGGCCACTGCCGCTGCTGTCGAACCCGCCATGGCTGACGAAGAGGGCAAGATGGCGATGGCTGCGGGCGAGCATGCCGACCAGGAAAAATGCTATGGCTTGGCGATGAAGGGGCATAATGATTGCGCCGCCGGACCCGGCACCTCATGCGCTGGCACGTCGACCGTCGATTATCAGGGCAATAGCTGGAAATATGTCGCCGCTGGCACTTGCGCCACGCAGGGCGGCACGTTGGAAGCACATGAAGGCAACGCTGCCCCAGTCGCGGCATAACATATAGCAGTTCCCGCATATTGCGGGTCGTGAGGCACGGGCTCTGCCCACCCCCGACAGAGCAGCGGGGCTCGTGCTTTCGCGCGATTGCGCGGGGCGCTAACCCCTTGACGCATCACCCTCGCGCCCATAACTGACCGCCATGGCTATTCTCCCTATCATCGAAGCCCCTGACCAGCGTCTGCGCGCGATTTCCGCGCCGGTAGAGGCGTTTGATGATGCGCTCAAATCGCTCGTCGCCGACATGCTGGAGACGATGTATGCCGCGCCGGGCATTGGCCTCGCCGCGATCCAGGTTGATGTGGCGCAGCGCATCCTCGTCATCGATCTGCAGGAGAGCGACCCCGAGGATGAGAGCGGCGAGCGGGTTATCAAAAGCCCGCGTGTCTTCATCAATCCGATATTTTCCGAAGAGTCAGAAGAACTGAACGTCTATTCCGAAGGGTGCCTGTCGGTTCCAGAACAATATGCCGATGTCGTCCGCCCCGCCGAAGTCACCGTTGATTGGCTCGATGTCGATGGCAAGCCGCACCGCGAGCGGATGAGCGGGTTGATGGCCACATGCATTCAGCACGAGCATGACCATTTGGAAGGCATATTGTTCATCGACCATCTGTCGCGGATGAAGCGCGATATGCTGCTCAAGAAATTGAGTAAATTGCAGCGGACAATGTGAAGTTTTGACATTGTCGCTGTTCCGTCTATGTTCGCGCACGTGAGTAATGCGATCATCTTTACAGCCATTGCAGGGCTTGCGCTTGGCGGTTTGATCGGCTGGTTGCTGGGCGGGCGCGGGGCGGGGGTGCTGCGGTCCGAACGCGATTTTCTGCGCGTGGAACGCGACGCGCATCTGGAACGGTTCAAACAGGCGGCGATTGATTTGGAGGCGGCGGACCGCGAGCGCGAGGCGCACCGCGTTGACCTCGCCACTATGAACGCCGCGCGCGATGGTGATGTGCGCGCGCATGCGGCGCAGGTGGAGGCGCTCACCTCGGCGCGCGATGCGCTGTCGGCGCAGTTTCAAGACGTAGCGACCAAATTGCTGACCCAAGCACAGGCACAGTTCCTCGATAGTGCGGGTGCCCGCTTCAAGGCGAGCGAGCAGGAGGCGGGGCACCGCCTGTCACAGTTGCTGGCCCCTGTTAATGAACGGCTGCAACGCTATGAAATAGCGGTAGATAAGGTTGAAAAGGAACGACAGGCGGCGTTCGGCAATTTGCACGGTCTGATGGAATCGCTGCGGCATAGTAATGAGGGTGTGAAAGCGGAGGCGGCGCGGCTGTCGAACAGTTTGCGTAATGCCCCCAAGGCGCGCGGGCGCTGGGGTGAACAGCAATTGCGTAATGTGCTGGAGAGCTGCGGCCTGTCCGAACATGCCGATTTTCAAACCGAGGTCAGTGTGGCGGGCGACGATGGCGGGCGGCTGCGCCCCGATGTCATCATCCGTATTCCCGGCGGACAGAGCCTGGTCATCGACGCCAAGGTGTCGCTCAATGCCTATCAGGACGCGTTCAACGCCGAGGATGAGGGCGCGCGCGCGGCTGGGCTGGCGGCGCACACCGCGTCGGTCCGCACCCACATCAATTCATTGGGTAACAAGGCCTATTGGGCACAATTCGACAGCGCGCCAGATTATGTCATCTTGTTCATTCCGGGCGAGCATTTCCTGTCTGCTGCACTCGAAACCGACCCGACGTTATGGGATTTTGCTTTCGACAAGCGGGTGCTGCTGGCGACGCCGACCAACCTTATCGCGATTGCGCGGACGGTTTCGGCAGTATGGCGGCAAGAGAGTTTGACGAGGCAGGCAGCCGAAATCGCGGGGCTCGGCAAAGATCTGTATGCGCGTTTGAGCGTGATGGGGGCGCACATCGGACGGTTGGGCAAAAATCTCGACACCGCCGTTGGTGCGTATAACCAGTTCGTCGGCAGTTTTGAATCGCAGGTGCTCACCCAAGCGCGGCGGTTCGAGGCGCTCGACGTCGATACAGGCGGCAAGACGCTCGACGCACTGCCTGTTGCGGAAACCGCCGTGCGCGCGCAAACAAAGCTGCCCGCGAATGAGGGTTGAGCTTCACGCGCCGCTGCGCAGATTTTGAACAGGACGGATATGACAGCTTTTGACCTTTCACGCCGCGCTATGCTTGCGGGAACGACCGCCACGGTTGCGGTTGGCGCACTCGGCGGATGCGCACGGACGCCCGTTGCCCTCGCGCTTACCCCAACCGCAGCGCCGCAGGATGCCGTTGAGGCTCTGCTGTCGCGCATCGCTGAACAATGGCTGGTGCTTAACCCCGAAAGTGCGTCCTCGCTGGGCATCGATAAGGATGATCGCGCTGCGCTTAAGGCACGCCTAGGCGACCGTTCGCCTGTTGGCCTTGACGCGGTGCGTGCGATGCTGCGCGCTTCGCTCGATGATCTGGCGGCGCTCGACACGAGCGGATGGGACGAGGCAACCCGGATCAACGTCGATGTCGTCCGCACCGCCTATGAAAGCGGGCTTGTGGGCATGGCTTTCGCTTATGGTGACGTCGCGGTTGGTGGCTGGCGCAATTCGCCCTATGTCGTCGCGCAAAATGTCGGTGCCTATCTCGATACGCCGCGTATGCTTGATAGCGACCATCAGATCGCGAATAGCGCCGATGCCGAGGCCTATCTGGCGCGGATGGACGCCTATGCCGATCAACTTGATGGCGAAACGGCGCGGCTGCGCGACGCGGGCGGCATGGGCGTGATTGCACCCGATTTCCTGCTCGACAAAAACCTGAGGCAAATCCGTATTGCGCGCGGTGGCGACGTGGCGCAGTGGGATGTGGTGCAATCCATAGCGCGGCGCACAGCGACTATGGCGGGTGATTTTGCGGGCCGCGCGGTAGCGATGGCCACGGCCCGTATTGCACCCGCGCTTGACCGACAGATTGCCGAGCTGGAGCGTCACCGGATGCGCGCCGACGACCGCGCCGGTGTGTGGAAATTGCCGCAAGGCGACGGCTATTACGCATGGGCGCTGGCTGCCGCGACGACCACCACGATGTCGCCCGATGCTGTGCACCAGATGGGGCTGACCCAAGTCGCCGAATTACAATCGCAAATGGACCCGATATTGCGCGGGCTCGGCCTGACGCAAGGAACAGTTGGCGCTCGGATGACTGCGCTGGGTGATGACCCGCGTTTCCAATTCCCCGACAATGACGAAGGGCGTGCGGCGATTATCGCGCTGCTCGAACAGCGGATTGCCGACATTCGCAGGCGGATGCCACAAGCCTTTACCGTGCTGGTTCCCGGTAATGTCGAGGTTAAACGATTGCCACTGGCGGAGGAACCGGGCGCGCCGGGCGCCTATGGCGGGGCCGGCACCATCGACGGCAGCGTCCCGGGGCGGTTATGGATTAACCTGCGCAACACCGCGATCTGGCCGCGCTATTCTCTGCCCGACCTTGCCTATCACGAGGCGATACCGGGCCATGCGTGGCAGGGCGAATATAGCCACCGACTGCCGCTGATCCGCACATTGCTGCAATTCAACGCTTATAGCGAGGGCTGGGCGCTTTACGCCGAGCAATTGGCCGATGAACTGGGTGTCTATGATGCTGATCCGGTTGAGCGGCTCGGCTATCTTCAGTCGCTGTGTTTCCGGGCATGCCGTCTGGTGGTCGACACGGGCCTCCACGCCAAACGTTGGACGCGGGCGCAGGCGATCCAATGGTTTGCGACCACCAACGGATCATCGGTCGATGAAGTGCAGGGCGAGGTGGACCGCTATTGTTCGTGGCCGGGTCAAGCCTGTGGTTACAAGGTCGGGCATAGCGAGATTAACCGCCTACGCAGCCATGCCAGCGATGCGATGGGGCCACGCTTTGACGTGCGGCTGTTCAACGATGCGGTGATTACGGGGGGCAATGTGCCGCTGACCGCCCTTGGTCGGACAATCGAACGGCACATTAACGAACGCAGGGGTTAGCCGAACAGCTTACCCGCGATTCCAGCCAGATCGTTGAGCGGGTTGCCGTCGCCATCGCGGTCGATCATCCCGCTGATGCTGCTCAGCGCGTTTTCGCCGCCCATCTGGTTGACCAAATTGGTGAGCGTGTCCGCCGACAGGCCGGTCGTCGCAGCGGCTGTGGCAACGGTATCGCCGGGCTGCGGGTGCGCCTGTCCCAGTGCAGCCATCGCGGTGCGCACTTGGTCTTCGCTGAGGCCAACCTTGCTGGCGAGGCCTGCCAGTTGATCCGCAACGCCCAATTGCCCCAATAGTCCGTCAAGTAAGCCCATGATTTTTCCTTTCGATTGAATATGAAATTGTCGTTCAGTCGCGCAGCTTTAGCCCCTTAGGCGCCCCGCCATGCCGATGATGTCGTTGAGTGGATTGCCGTCGCCGTCCATATCGAGCAACGAGCCTAAACCGCCAAGCGCTCCGCCCGAAGCGGGGGCTGCCGCTGGTGCAGCCGATTGGCCGCCGCCCAGCACCGATCCCAGAACGGAGCCGAGTATTCCGCCCAGATCGCCGCCTGCGGGAGCCGCAGGCGTTGCATCGCCGCTGTCATGCTGGCGCGCCATATAGCCCGCAACCAACATCGCGACGATGGGGAGAAGGCGTTGCAATGTTTCGGCACTGATTCCGCTTTGCGCCTCGCCGTGCGCTGCGACCTGTCGGCTAACATCCTTGGACCCGAAAATCTGACCGAGGATGCTATTGCCTTGTTCCACGGGTGTGGTTTGCGGACCGACAACCGCGTCGAGCAAGCCGCCCCCACCCATTCCGGACAGGATTGAGCCAAGTCCGTCTAGCCCGCCGGGAGCCGACTGCGCTTGCCCCTTAAACCCGCCGAGAATCGCGGGCAAAAGCACAGCCGCGCCCGCCGCAGCGACTTGCGGGTCGATTCCCAGTTCGCGTGCCGCCGAGTCGAGCGCGCCCGACCCTTCTAAAATCTGTGCTATGTCCATCGCTTAGCTTGATCCTCTTGCTATCCAGTGCCGAACGCCCTGTTAGTGCGATTCAGTGTTGGCGATTTCAAAGCCATGCTGCAACAATTAGAGTTTAATTACGGTCCAGCATTGTTGCAGGACCAGAAGAAGGAATGAGACTATGGGTATTTTCAGCAGCATCAAAAACGCCATTTTTGGCCAAAGCAATGATGCGGCGTCTGCGGGCGCAGCCATTGGGGCCAGCGTCGCTGCGGCCGCACCCGTCACCGTCGCGGCTGCGCCGGTTGATGTCGAAGCCGTGCTTAACGCCAAATTGGCGGCAAAGGGTGCTGACCTCAACTGGCAGACGTCAATTGTAGATCTGATGAAGCTGCTCGATATGGATTCGAGCCTGACATCGCGCAAAGAACTGGCGGCAGAGCTGGGCTATGACGGTCCGCTCGATGGCAGCGCCGATATGAATATCCGCCTGCACCGTGCGGTGATGAAAGCATTGTCGGTCAATGGCGGCGTTGTTCCTGCAGCCATGCTCGATTGATTTGAGTGAATTGGTCAGGCGGCGTCAAACGCGATTGCCGCCCGGCCACTCGCCCAAATCTGGCGTGACTAAATTGCGGCGCGCATCAACTGAGAATAAGCGCTCATGCGAATAGAGCGTCAGCGGCCAATCTCTGCGCCCAGCGGGTGAACCGAGTAAGGCGTTGACACGCTCCACCAGCGTTGCCGGGATAGTGCCACCGCAAAGCCAATCGCGCACCCCGGCGATATACAGCTGGGTCAGTGTTTCATGATAGCCTTGTGTGTCATCATTCACCCCGCCGACGCTCTCATTATAACGGCGAATGGTGCCGGGTAGTTCTACCTCTATCGCAAAATCGCTTAGCTCGGTTATCAGCCACAGGCATGCCGCCAGATGCGCCTCATGCGTCCAGTCTTCGCGCGGCAGGCTGCGCGCCAGCAACCCTTCGCCGATACGGCGGATGGCGGCATCGTCGCTAAACAGGCGGGGGGCGTAGTCAGTCATGGCATGCACTATTTTGCGATCGTCGGCCCCGCATTACGCACACCCTCGTCAACATAGTCGGTGAATTGCGCGAAATTGTCGATAAATTGCTGTGCCAATTTGCGTGCCGTTGCATCATAGGCTGCGCCATCGGCCCAGGTGCTGCGCGGGTCAAGGATGGCGCTATCGACGCCTGCTGCGGCCACAGGAACTTTGAACCCGAAATGGGGATCGATGCGAAACGCGCCTGCTGACAGGCTGCCGTCTAGTGCGGCATTCAGCAATGCGCGGGTCGCTTTAATCGGCATCCGTTTGCCAACGCCATAAATACCGCCGGTCCAGCCTGTGTTGACCAGCCAGCACGTAACGCCGCCCTTGGCGATACGTTCTTTCAACAAATTGCCATAGACACTGGGGTGGCGCGGCATGAACGGAGCGCCAAAACAGGTGGAAAATGTCGCAGTTGGTTCGGTGACACCAATTTCGGTCCCTGCAACGCGCGCGGTATAGCCAGAGAGAAAATGATACATCGCCTGTTCCGGCGTCATCTGGGCAATCGGTGGCAACACGCCATAAGCATCGGCGGTCAGCATGATGATGGTGCGGGGGACTGGCCCCATATTATCATGCGATGCATTGGGGATGAAGTCGATGGGGTAGGAGCCGCGACTATTTTCCGCCAGGCTGTCGTCATCCAGGTCAATGACGCGGGTTACAGGGTCGATGACGACATTTTCCAGCACCGTGCCAAAACGCTTGGTCGTCGCAAAAATCTCTGGCTCCGCCTGGGGCGATAGACGGATCATCTTGGCATAACAACCGCCTTCAAAATTGAACACTGACGTGTCGGACCAGCCATGTTCATCATCGCCGATCAATGTGCGCGAGGCGTCGGCGCTGAGCGTGGTCTTGCCAGTTCCGGACAGGCCAAAGAATATGGCGGTATCGCCATCGCGGCCAATATTGGCAGAGCAGTGCATTGGCATGATGCCGTCGGCGGGCAGCAGGTAATTGAGCAGTCCGAACACCGACTTTTTCATCTCGCCGGCATAAGCGGTGCCGCCGATCAGGATAAGTTTTTCGGTGAAATTGACGGCGATAATGGTTTCGCTGCGGCAGCCATGGCGGGCTGGGTCAGCGCGGAAACTGGGTAGGGCGATCATTGTATATTCAGCGGCAAAGTTGGCCAGTTCCGATTCTGTCGGGCGGCACAGAATCGTGCGGATGAACAGGCTGTGCCACGCACGTTCGGTGACAACCTTGACCGCGACGCGGTGATCCACTTGTGACCCACCGAACAGGTGCTGGACATAAAGCTGCGGCTTCGCGGACATCGCGGCGTAAAAATCAGCCTTGAGCGCCGCAAAATGCTCTGCGCCCATGCCCTTGTTGACGTCGCCCCACCAGATTGTTGTTTCGGTAAGCGCGTCGCGGACGAAAAATTTGTCCTTGGCCGAACGCCCAGTATGCGCGCCTGTGGCGACAACCAGCGCGCCGTCTTTGGACAGCAAGCCTTCGGCATTGCGCACGGCATGCTCAACCAATGGCGCTGTGCCTAGATTGACGAACAGGTCGCCGCCGGGGGTTATCCGGTCTGCGCCAATCATCAGTGTCATTTACATTCTCCGAATAGAATCTTTGTAAGCGCATTCGAATGCGCTGCCGAATATGCGACCCGATAGTGAGTGAGGCGTTGCGCGTCAAAAGCATAATGCGCCATCGTCGATAGATTTATTTGCAGCGCCGCTATCCAATCGGCTAGGCTGGTGCGATGGCACCCCCCAACGAAACAAAAATGCCCGCAACAATCGCTCTGGTCGACGATGATCGCAACATTTTAACGTCGGTGTCGATCGCGCTGCAAGCAGAGGGCTTTGCGACGCGGGTCTATACCGACGGCGTGAGCGCTCTTAAAGCGTTAAGCGATAACCCGCCAGACTTAGCTGTTTTTGACATCAAAATGCCGCAGATGGATGGGCTTGAACTGCTTCGCCGTTTCCGTGAGCACAGCCAGATTCCTGTGATTTTCCTGACGTCTAAGGATGATGAAGTCGATGAGGCACTGGGCCTTGATACGGGAGCCGATGATTATATTGCCAAACCCTTCTCACAGCGACTACTGATCGCCCGCATCCGCGCCATATTGCGTCGCGTCGAACATATTCATATCGACGCTGCTTCGGTTGACAGTGATAGTGTTGGTCGGGCTGTGCAGCGCGGCCGATTGCGTGTCGACCCTGAGCGCCACAAAATATTGTGGGACGAGAAACTTGTGACTCTGACTGTTACCGAATTTTTGATCCTTGATGCCTTGTCACAACGCCCCGGAGTCATAAAAAGTCGCAACCAGTTAATGGACGTCGCCTATCACGACGATGTGTTTGTCGACGACAGGACCATCGATAGTCATATTAAACGTATCAGGCGCAAATTCCGCGTTGTTGATCCTGACTTTGACGGCATAGAAACGCTTTATGGCGCGGGGTATCGTTTTGGCGAGGAGTGATGCCCCTGCGATGAAGTGGCGGATTCCGCTGACGTGGCGAATATTGGCGGTCAATATTTTCGTCATCGCGCTGCTGGTGGGCGGGTTTCTTTATCTCGATAGCTATCGTTCGCGCTTGGTGGAGGAGCGGATGGATCGCATGGCGCAGGCAGAACAGATGCTCGATCAGGCGCTGATGATTGCTGATGCGCGAGGGCGGCCATCAATCATCCTTCGATATGCCGAAATAACCGACACCCGCATCCGTCTTTATGGGGCGGAAGGGCTAATAGAGGACAGCTTTCTGCTTGGCCCGCCAACCTATCATTTGCGCGATCCGGCGACGCAGGCGTTTACCCGCGATATTGCTCGGGCGATGGACAGGTTCCTAGACTGGGCGGTGCAGGCTACTGCACGCGAAGCCTATACAGAACCCGCTATTGACCGCCTTGAAGCATGGCCAGAGCTTGTCGAGGCGCGTGATGGCCGCAGTGCTTTTCGCTATCGCCTGGCTCCGGACCGGACACCGATGCTCAGCTATGCACGGGGGCATGGCGCTTACTCCTTGATGTTAATGACGAATGCGCGCGATGTGACGCGCGCCGTTCGGGCAGAGCGGTATCAACTCGGCCTGGCGTTGGCGGCCGTCACGATCGTGTCCGTGCTCTTGTCGCTGTTTCTGGCGCGGACAATTGTCCGGCCCCTTCAGAGACTGGCCGATGCTGCGGCGCGCGTTCGGCTGGGTCGCGCCCGCGATGTTGATGTCCCCCGCCTGCCGTCACGCCGTGACGAGATTGGTACGCTCGCGCGGACATTGTCTGACATGACGACGGCGATGCACGCGCGGATAGACGCAGGCGAGGGTTTTGCCGCCGATGTGACGCATGAACTAAAAAACCCTTTGGCATCATTGCGTTCGGCGATTGAGGGGCTGGAGCGCGTCGAGCAGCCAGAGTTGCGGGCGCAGTTGCTTAACATCGCGGGCGATGACGTGAGGCGGCTTGACCGATTGATTACTGACATATCCGAAGCATCGCGCGTCGATGCGGAACTGTCGCGGACGCGGTTTGAACTGATCGATGTGGGCGCTCTCATCGAGCCAATCATCGCCGCTCGGCAAGCGCGTGCGGGCGAAGGGCACGCGATGATCGCCTTTGCACGGCCACGTGCCGGGACAGCAATGGTTACGGGTGAACCATCCCGATTGGCAAGGGTGATCGAAAATCTGCTCGACAATGCGCTGTCATTTTCGCCGGCTGATGGTGTTGTGCGTGTCGCAGCGATGTCCGCCAGTGGTGCTGTCATCATCCGCGTCGAAGATGATGGGCCCGGTGTGCCGCCCGATCAGCGCGACCATATTTTCCGCCGTTTCCATTCTGTGCGGCCTGTGGGTGAGAGCTTTGGCCGCCACAGCGGTTTAGGGTTGGCTATCGCACGGACAATCGTAGAGGCGCATGACGGGCACATCGCCGCACTGGACCGGGCGGACGCCGCGCACGGGGCCTGTTTTGAAATCACATTGCCAGCAGCCTCTGAACTATGACGTCAAAGCCGACACCACAAATTGTGCAGGGCACAGCTGTCGCATTGAACGGGCGTGCTATTTTGCTCATCGGCAGCCCCGGCGTGGGAAAATCTGAACTGGCGATGGCTTTGATCGAACAAGGCGCACAGTTTGTTGCCGATGACTTGGTTCATCTATGTGCGCTTGGTGATAAGATAATGGCAAATATGGTGCAGGGACGCCAGCACCAGATGTCTCTGCGTGAGATCGGCCTCGTTGATATGGAGCAAGCGGTTAGCCCAGTGCCGTTGGCCTTGGTTATCGAATTGGCACCCGTCACATCATTGGAACAATGGACACACTTTGGCCCTCGTTTGCTTGATACATATGGGCCCATTGATGGGCTATATTGCCCCCAATTGACGCTCGACCCGCGATCCCAAATCATACTAAGCAAAGTGCGGCTAGCACTCGAGCGCTGGGGGCATTAGAAGGACTCTATGGCCAATACTCTAGTTTCCGATGCGGTAGCGCAACCCATTTTACTGGTCACGGGCATGTCTGGAGCAGGGAAATCGACAACGCTGCGTGCGCTAGAGGATATGGGGTGGGAAGTTGTCGACAATCTACCAATCCGCCTATTGGGGCCGCTGCTGGCTACGCCAGCGGGCACCGACGCGGTTCCTATCGAGCGTCCGCTCGCAGTTGGTGTTGATACCCGCACCCGCAGTTTCAGCGCTGATTCCATTGTTCGCGCTATCAAGCGGCTGCGCGATCAGCAAGGACATGACGTCGCCACCTTGTTTCTCGATTGCGCTGGCGCGGAGCTGGATCGGCGCTATTCCGAAACGCGGCGCCGTCATCCTTTGGCCGAAGACCGTCCGGCGGCAGACGGCATAGCGCGGGAGCGCGAGATATTGGAGCCGCTTCGTCGATGGGCAGAACAATTGATCGACACCACAGCTTTTTCGATCAATGAACTGCAACAAGAAGTGCGACGCCGCTTTGCGCTTTCTGAACGCGGTGGATCGACCGTCAATGTCATGAGTTTTGGCTATGCGCGCGGGCTGCCGCGCAACGCCGATCTGGTGTTCGATATGCGATTTTTACGTAACCCGCATTGGATTGAGCAGTTACGTAACGGCACAGGCCTTGACGATGACGTGGCGGATTATATCCGCGCCGATCCTGCTTATGATGACGCGATGGCATTGCTCGAACGCCTGCTGGCGACGCTTATTCCGCGATATCAGGCTGAAGGAAAAAGCTATGTCACTATCGCCTTCGGTTGCACTGGCGGGCGGCACAGATCGGTCCATGTTGCCGAACGTATTGCCGCATTTTTGCAAGAAACGGGCTATACTCCAGGCGTCATTCACAGAAATCTGACGTCACAACCACAAGAGAGTCTTGAGGGACGCCCTTCATCAGCCTAAAGGCTCCGACTCAATGTCTGCTCAACCCGCTCCACTCATTGGTCTTGTCCTCGTCACGCATGGTCGTTTGGCCGAAGAGTTTCGCGTGGCTATGGAACATGTCGTTGGGCCGCAGCGCGCGATTGCGACTATTTGCATTGGCCCCAATGACGATATGGAAGTGCGCCGCGTTGAAATTGCCGCCGCCATTGTGTCGGTTCAAGGCAGTGGCGGGTGTATTTTGCTGACTGATCTGTTTGGTGGCACCCCATCGAACCTAGCCATTTCACTGATGGAACCTGGTCGGATAGAGGTGATAGCCGGTATCAACCTGCCGATGCTGATTCGCCTTGAATCGGCGCGGCGGTGCATGAACATTCGCGATGCCGTGCGCGCTGCGCGCGACGCGGGTCAAAAATATATTTCAATCGCTTCCGAATTGCTGGGTGTGGCCCCGTGACGGTGACAAGCGAAACGGTGACGATCACCAACCAACGTGGGCTTCACGCCCGCGCCAGTGCCAAGTTCGTCAACTTTGTCGCGGCTTTGCCCGATGGGGTGAAGGTCGAAGTTGAAAAAGATGGCAGCATAGTCAACGGTTTATCCATCATGGGGTTGATGATGCTGGGCGCGGCCAAGGGGGACGCCATCATCATCCACACCAGTGGCACCGACGCCGACCTTGCGCTGCTCAAATTGGTTGGCCTTGTCAAAGACGCTTTCGGCGAAGATTGACACGGCAATGGACCTGAACGCGTGCGGCCATCGGCTCATCCAAAGCGCGAGCAACCCCGTTATTAAGCGCGCGAAAAGCCTGCGTGACAAAAAATATCGCCGCTTGGAAGGGCATTTCCTCGCCGAGGGTTTGCGTATCCTCGCCGAAGCGCGCGACGCCGGAGTTTTACCGCAACAATTATTCTATGCCGATGACCGAGAGCCGCACCCCCTCTCCGAAGCGCTGATTGCCGCCACCATGGCATCGGGCGGCGAAGTGATAGCTACCAGCACAGACATTCTCGCCCGCCTGTCTGGCAAAGATAATCCGCAAACGTTGATCGGTATTTATCCTGATCAGTTACGCGAGCTAATCCATATTGATCGGGCCTCCGCGCCGATCTGGCTGGTGGTGCAGGCGATGCGCGACCCTGGCAACCTTGGCACAATCATGCGCACGGGCGACGCAGTGGGCGCGGGCGGTGTTATTTTGATCGACGATTGCGTTGACCCCTTTTCGGTCGAGACCGTGCGCGCCAGCATGGGGGCGATTTTTACGCAAGTGATTGCCACCGCCCGCTGGCCAGATTTCATCGCGTGGCTGCGCGGCGGTCCCGGCACATTGGTTGGCACCAGTCTGGCACAGGGCAGCGTTGATTATCGCCAACCAGATTATCCCGTTCCCACCTTCATAGTAACGGGTAATGAGGCGCGGGGTCTGCCGCCTGAATATGAAGCCGAGTGCGACATTCTGGTCAAAATGCCGATGCTGGGGCGGGCGGATAGCCTCAATGCCGCTGTCGCCACGGCAGTTATGGCATATCAGGTGCTCGACAAACAGGGCGGAGGCTGACAAACTACCCGCATGAAACGACGGACACTGCTTATCGCCCTGCCGGCATTGGCGCTTGCCAGCTGTGCCACATTGACCACACCGCCGGGCGAAGTCCCTACGGGCGATGCATGGTTCGCTATCGGCACCGAGCCATTTTGGAATGTCGAAATCACCGCCGCAAGGATTGTCTTTCACGATGCTGGTGGACGGCGGATTAGCGTCGCCAACCCCGGCGCGCGGCTAAGTTTTAACGGCGAACGCTATGTCACGCCGCAAATCACCATCGACGTTACGCACGGTGCCTGCAGCGATGCTATGAGCGAGCGGCGCTATGCCGACACCGTCATCGTCGAAACGGGCGGGCGGACATTGCGCGGATGTGGTGGTCGGGTGTTGCCGCCGACGCACCTCGATGGCACAAATTGGCGGATCATTAGCATCGAAGGTGTCGAACCCGCACAGGGGCGTGGGCAAGCTGAGCTACGGTTCGAGGGCAATAGGGTGAGCGGCGGCGTGGGTTGTAACCGTTTATCGGGAG
>JBBTFY010000070.1:0-9657 GCA_038041635.1 Pseudomonadota bacterium | reverse complement strand
AATCCTCTCCCACCGGGAGAGGTGGCGCTCGCGCAGCGAGTGGCGGAGAGGGTTTGGCTGCACACCGCCCCCTCCAATATCTAGCGGCTAATCCCTTGGATGGTCCCCTCCCCAGCAGGGGAAGGTTTTTTAAGGAATGACGGAAATAAAGGCTTCCTTGGTGTCAACTTTGTCAACTTTGCCGGGTTTTGGACGCAGCGCTCCCAGCATAGCACAGCCCGGATACCCCCTTTCCCTTTGCGCAGGCTAGTGCCACATGGGAGGGATGAGCGACGACAAGCCTTGGCCCGACAGCATCCGCGCCGGGATGTGCGAACAGCATGAACCGCTGGTGCGCCGCGTGCTCGGCCCCAACCCGTCGCATTACACCTTTACCGGTACCCAGACCTGGATTGTCGGCGCGGGGGCCGACGTGGCGATTATCGACCCCGGCCCGGCGGGCAGCGGCATGAGCGTGGGGGACGCTTATGGCGCGGGCCATGTTGAAGCGATAGTACGCGCGGTTGGCGATGCGCGCATATCCGCGATCCTGTGCACCCACACCCACCGCGACCACAGCCCCGCCGCCGCGCCATTGAAGGCATTGACAGGTGCGCCAATCATTGGCTGCGCGCCGCTGACGCTTAGCGACATGGGACCGCACGCAGACTCGGCTTTCGACCCCGACTATGCGCCCGACCGCGTGCTTGGCGATGGGGAGAGCGTGTCTGGTGATGGCTGGACGCTCAGCGCGGTGGCGACGCCGGGGCACACATCGAACCACCTCTGCTATGCGCTTCATGAGGGCCACGCGCTGTTCACCGGCGACCATGTCATGGCCTGGTCCACCACCGTGGTCAGCCCGCCCGACGGCAATATGGCCGATTATATGGCCAGCCTCGCCAAGCTCCAGACCCGCGACGACCGCGTCTATTATCCCGCGCACGGCCCCGCCGTCACCAAGCCAAAGCAATTGGTGCGCGGGATGCTCGGCCACCGCAAAAGCCGCGAAGCGCAGATATTGCGCGAACTGGCCAAGCGGCCACACACCATAGCCGAACTGGTAGCCGCGATGTATAAGGGGCTCGACCCACGCTTGCACGGCGCGGCAGGGCGCAGCGTGCTTGCGCATTTGCTTGACCTTGAGGGGCGCGGGCTCGTGGACCGCGACGACGAGAATTGGAGATTGATAGGATGACTGCCCACCCCCGAGCGTCGTTTGTCGGCGTTGATCTGCTTGCCGAAATTAAACGGCTCAAGGTGGAGCGCAACGCGGTCATCCTCGCACATTATTACCAGCGGCCGGAGATTCAGGATCTGGCCGATTTTGTCGGCGATTCGCTGGAACTGTCGCGCAAGGCGGCGGCGACCGATGCCGACGTCATCGCCTTTTGCGGGGTGCGCTTCATGGCCGAAACCGCAAAGATATTGTCGCCGCAAAAAACTGTGATTCTGCCCGACATGGACGCGGGGTGCAGCCTGGAAGACAGCTGCCCGCCCGACAAATTTGCGGCGTTCCGCGCCGCGCACCCCGACCATATTGCGCTGACCTACATCAACTGTTCGGCGGCGGTGAAGGCGCTCAGCGACATCATCGTCACCTCGTCGAGCGCGGAAACGATCATCGCACAGCTGCCCGCCGACCAGAAAATCATCTTTGGTCCTGACAAGCATCTGGGCGGCTATCTCAACCGCAAGTTCGGCCGCGACATGTTGCTGTGGCCCGGCGTGTGCATCGTCCATGAGGCATTTAGCGAGAGTGAGCTGCTCAAGCTCAAGGCGCTCCACCCCGGTGTGCCCGTGGCCGCGCACCCCGAATGCCCCGCGCACATCATCGACCATGCCGATTATGTCGGCTCGACCAGCGGCATCCTCAATTTTGCCAAGACGATGGGCGGCGACACGTTGATCGTCGCCACCGAACCGCACATCATCCACCAGATGGAAAAGGCCGCGCCCGAAAAGACCTTCATCGGCGCACCCGGCGCGGACGGCAACTGTAACTGTAACATCTGCCCCTATATGGCGCTCAACACGGTCGAGAAGCTCTATGTGGCGCTGCGCGATATGACGCCGCAGATTGAGCTGGACGAGGAACTACGCGTCAAGGCGAAACGCAGCCTCGACCGCATGCTGGAAATGGCGGCGGGCACGGTTGGTAAGGGTGATTTGGGGGTGAGGGGGTGATGACCGATGATGAATGGCTGGAACGTGGCCGTGCGGTTTTGGCAAGCCAGCCGTTCAGCGTGCTGATCGGCACCGAAATGACGCGGCTGTCCGGGCGGGGCAGCGAACTTCGCTTGCCAATTACCGACCAGCTCAAACAACAGCATGGCTTCGCGCATGGCGGCGTGGTGAGTTATTTGGCGGACAATGCGCTGACCTTTGCGGGCGGTGCCAAACTTGCTGGCATGATTGTCACTGGCGAAATGAAGATCAATTACATCCGCCCTGCAGTTGGCGACATGCTCATTGCGCGCGCCGAAGCGATCAGCGCGGGCGCGACACAGGCGGTCGTGCGCTGCGATATTTTTGTGGTGCAGGATGGTGCGGAAAAACTGTGCGCTGCGGCGCAGGGGACGATCAACCGCTTGCCGGAGCGGTGAGGGGCTGCCAACCTTTTCTCTCTCCCCTTGCGGGAGAGAAAAGACTTGGTTTGCAGCTTGCTGCTTAGCAAGTCTTAGAGAGGGGTCTGTGCGCACCCGCAGACACACCCTCTCCCAGCTTCGACTAGGCGGACAAGCCGCCGAGTCTGCGCAACCCTCTCCCGTCAAGGGAGAGGGGAAGGTTACCCTGCAACCGCCCGCGCCACCACATCCGGTTCCGCTTCGATCACCTTGAGATAGGCGCGCGTTGCTGGCGGCGGCATGTAACGGGCGATTTCATATTGGCGCAGGCTGTGGAGCGGGATGCCATAGGTGGTGGCGAACTGCTCCTGCGTGACGCCAAGTCGATGGCGCAGGACGCGAAAACGGCGGCCCATATGGGCGCGCTTCAGCCCTGCTACGCTAACGGGAAAATCTTCGGGATCATTGGGATCAGCCGGAATCGCGATCATAGTTTCTTTGTTCACTGCCGTTGCAATATATGTGAATCACACAGTTCGTGCAACATCATTTCGCCAGAGCCTGTCTTGTCGTGATTTCCGAGCCGTGAAATGCGACCATTTCACTCGAAATCACGCAACGCCCAACTTATCCACAGTTTTGCGAATGGCATGTGGATGACTCGGGCCAAAGCCACTAGCGACTCAAGGCAATGCATGTCAGCTTACAACTATCGGAAGGACGGAAGCGACGATACGCCGAAACGAGATAAGCTGGACGTGCAAGCGAAGAGCGGCCTCGGGAAGGCGGGCGGAGTGACCCGATCTCCAAGGGAAGGGTGAAAGCGAGGGACGGGCAGCGGCAACGCAGGGCCATCCGAAGTGGAAACCGGACCCGGGGCCGGAAATCGGCCAGACGAGGCTCAGCGAAAGCGCAGCCGGAGTTTGGCAGGAGGAACGGTTCAGGCAAAGGGGACGCGGGCTTGAAAGAGAACGCGAAACCGGAGCCAACCGCCGCACTGGGCGGAGCGTTAAGAAGGACATGGTCCCTCACCGGATAGTGTTTTCACCTGACGCACCGCACGCGGACGGCGAAGTGGGCGCTGACTTGGCGCAGGACCAAAGGCGGTAACGCTGGCGGAAATGCAAAAGGGTCAGCGCCCATCAGTTTTTTGGCCATAATATTTTATGCCACCGCGTGCCTAGCTGTGCTGCCCAATCTTTCAATAATTATTATAGCTGTGACGCACGTCACGACGCTGTCATCACTTGGCGGCTAATCAACCCTTGCGACCCGATGGCGATTCTTGATACCTGCTGAAGGATTGAGAATAGCTCAACTCAAGAGCATGGCGTTTGATTCAATCGGACGCCATGCTCTAATTTTTTGCGTTGGTGCGAACCGCGATGCCATTGGCAATTAAATGATTGGCGCGGTCGGCGATGGCATCATGATCGGCTTCCGTGCCCCACACTCCGAAACGCAGCCCCAAGAACACGTTCATCCCCATGATTGCCCAAGCCTCGACCTCGCCGACGCCGCTTATGACTTCGCCGCGCTCCGCCCCCTCCTGCAATCGTTCGGCGATGCGCTGCGCTGTGGTTTCATAGTGGCCGCGAAAACTGTCGGGATCGACAAACTCGGCCTCGTCAATGATCCGATAAAGCTCCCGATGCTCGCTGGCGAAGTCCAGGAACGCCTTTAACGCATGACGTTCGGCGTCGACGGCACCGCCAGCATTGGCGAGCGCAGGGGCGACATGGTCGCGCACTTGCTCTGACATGACTTTAACCAACGCGCGGAAAATGGCGTCTTTCGAATCGAAATAGGTGTAAAAACTGCCCAGCGCGACTCCGGCCCGGCTCGTAATCCCGCTGATTGACCCTTCGTGAAACCCCTTTTCGCCAAACTCGATGGCGGCGGCGTCGATGAGCGCCTTGCGCGTACGCTGCCCGCGCGCGGTGCGCGGTTGCTTGTTATCTGCTATGTTGACGCAAGCAGAATTGCTGTCAGGCGTTGCCGTAAAGTCACGCTTTGAGTCCAATCTTCATTCCCCCACAACAACGAAGTTGAAACATGGTTCAACTTTCAGTAATACACTCTCCACCGTGAAGCAACACATTGTCGCATGGCCTCGTTCCGGGTTGAAATCAATTCGGACGGTATATTGAGTGCGCTAAGGGATGGAGAGAAAATTATGATGACTTATAAGCGTGGAATCCGTGCATTGGCACTGGCTTCGGTGGCGGTATCGGCGGTAATAGCCTTGCCTGCAGCAGCACAGGAGGCTGCCCCCGACTCAGCATCCGAAGATAGCGGCGACTTGGTGGTCACAGCACGCCGCCGTGAAGAGAGCCTGCTCGATGTGCCCATTGCGGTCACCGCTTATTCGGGTGACCAGCTGGAAGCCACAGGCGCGCTCGACATCACCGACATTAGCGACACAACGCCCAACACGACGCTGGAGACATCGCGTGGCACCAATTCGACGCTGACCGCGTTCATTCGCGGTGTGGGTCAACAGGACCCCGTGGCGGGATTCGAGGCGGGCGTCGGCATCTATCTTGATGATGTCTACCTCAACCGACCGCAAGGCGCGGTGCTCGACATTTATGATGTTGAACGCATCGAAGTGCTGCGCGGGCCGCAGGGTACGCTTTATGGGCGCAACACAATCGGCGGCGCGGTCAAATATGTGACCCGCCGCCTGTCACAGGATTTCATGGCGCGCGGTCGGTTGACCTATGGCACCGACGATATGGCGGAGGCGACCTTTTCAGCCTCTGCGCCGATTAGCGATCTTGTACGCGTTGGCGGCGGCATTGCCCGCCTGACGCGCGGCGGCTTTGGCACCAACACCACCCTTGGCATCGACAATTATAACAAGGATGTGTGGGCGGGTCGGCTCAGCCTTGAAATGGGCGGCTATGGCGAGCCAGTGCTTATCCGCATCACAGGCGATTATACCCGCGACCAATCCAACGCCCGCAACGGCCACCGCTTCGTTCCCGGTCTGCTCTCAGGCGCGCCAGTGCTCAGCGATGTCTATGATACGCGTGCAGGCCTTGCCAATCCGGCGCAGGATGTCGAGGCCTATGGCCTTGCCGCCAATATCAGTGTCGATTTGTCCGACAGTCTGACTTTACGGTCGATCAGTGCATGGCGACAGGACAAGAGCCTGACCCCGATTGATTTCGACTCGCTGCCGTCGATTGATGTCGATGTCCCCGCGCTCTACCGCAACAACCAGATCAGCCAGGAGTTTCAGCTGGCCTATTCGAGCGACCGCCTCAACGGACTGGTTGGATTTTATTATCTCGATGCCAAGGCGATTACCCAGTTCGACGTCATCCTAGGTACCACCGGAACGTTGCTCAACCTGCCCGGTTTGAACGGCTTTACTGCTGGCGATGTCCGCACCGAAACATGGTCGGTATTTGGCGATTTCACCTTTGACCTGACCGATCAAATCGCCATTTCGCTGGGTGGGCGCTATACGCAGGATGATCGCCGCTCGACGATATTGCGCCAGACCAAGATTGGCGGAGCATCACCGATATTCGGCGGAACGGCAATACCCATCGCCACCGTCACCAACTTTGAGGGAAGCGCGAGTTTCAACGATTTCAATCCGCGTGCCTCGATCAGCTGGCAACCGACCGACGATCACCTGCTTTATGCCAGCTATGCCGAGGGGTTCAAGGGCGGCGGGTTCGACCCGCGCGGCGACGCCCGCATCGCGCCCGATACCGACCGCAACGGCCTGCGCAGCTATCAGGAGATATATAACTTCTTCCTGTTCCGCCCTGAAACCGTGCAAAGCTATGAATTGGGCTATAAAGGCAGCTTTTTTGATGGCAATGCCCGCCTAGCGCTGACCGGATTTTATGGCGACTATACCGATGTTCAAATCCCCGGATCGGTCGGGGTCGATGCCAATGGCGACGGTATTTTTGAAAGCTTTGCCGGTGTTACGACCAATGCCGGGGCCGCGACCTTCAAGGGGGCAGAGGTCGAAGCCTTCGCACGCTTTGCGCGCGGATTTGCGGGCGATGGCTCGTCGCTCAGCTTTACCGGGACTTTGGGTTATATCGACGGGCAATATGACGAGTTCATCGTCAATGGTGTCAATATTGCCAATTTGCGCGCCATCCAAAATACCCCGCGCTGGACCACGTCGGGGACATTGGCCGCGAACATGAACGTCGGCGGCGGCAATTTGCTCGCCACGACGACGGCAAGCTATCGCAGCCTGACGCATCAGTTCGAAACACCCAGCCCGTTCCTCGACCAACCGGGTTATGCGCTGATCGACGCCAGTCTGGTGTGGACCAGCCCCGATGAGCGGTGGAGCTTCGGCATCCACGGCAAAAACCTGACCGACAAACAGTATATTACGTCGGGCTATCAGTTCATCTCGGTCCAGTCGAACGGCACCCCCAATTTGACGACGGCAGGCAATGTCATCCCGACGTTGGGCCGCGAAGGCATCGTCACCGGATTTTATGGCAACCCGCGCCAGATTTTTGCGAGCGTCGGTTTTCACTTTTGAAATTATAAAGCCAAATGAAGGATGGGGTCGGCAGGAGCAATCCTCCGGCCCTTTCTTTTGCGAAGTCTGGCGGCTCCTTTTGCCCTTTCCCTAGCTCCCGCTAGCGGTTTTTTTGTTGCTCGTCTTTGCAGGCAAATCCGAGGTGGTTGATACGATGCACGGGGGAAACAACGGCCGCCTGCGCCTTACAGAGCTGTGGTATCAACGATACACAGTCGTATGACACACATAATGCACCTCGTCATCCACCATCGTCATTGCGAGGAATGGAATGACGAAGCAATCCAGAAGCGGTGCCATAATCTGGATTGCCGCGTCGGGCCAAAGCCCTCCTCGCAATGACGACAGAAGAGGGTGCGCGCGGAGACGCGGAGAAGAAGCTAATAGCTCCCCGTCACGGGGAGATGTTTTCTTGTTGCCCTTTCCCACTCGTAAACGAGCGCGGCTGGTGTGCCGATCTACAGGTTCAAAGAGCCGTGGGCGGTAAAGGCCCGTGCGCATCTTACCATGGCGCAAAGGCTGTAGGAAAGCAGAAGATTGTGGCCCTTTGCGTTTACCGTTCCTTGGTTGCGGAAAAGGCGATGTCGGGGTTGCGTTCCTGCTGGTAGCTGACGTCCCAGACCGAGCGCGCCAGAAACACTGGATTGCCGTCGCGGTCGTGCGCGAGGTTCGCCTGATTGATCTGGACGAAGGCCTTCAGTAATGCCTCTTCGCCCTTTATCCAGCGCGCGGTGTCCCAAGGCGAGGCTTCGAGCTTTGCCGCGACCTTATATTCCGCATCCAGCCGCGAGATGAGCACGTCGAGCTGGAGCTGGCCGACCACACCGACAATCATATTGGCCCCGATGGCGGGTGTGAACACCTGAATCACGCCTTCTTCGGATAGATCATCGAGCGCTTTACGCAATTGTTTGGTCTTGGTTGGGTCAACCAGCGCGACACGGCGCAAGATTTCGGGTGCAAAATTGGGCAGGCCGGTGAAACGGACATCGTTGCGCTCGGACAGCGTGTCGCCGACGCGTAACGTTCCATGATTGGGGATGCCGATGATGTCACCGGGTTCGGCGCTGTCGGCAATTTCGCGGTCCTGTGCAAAGAACAGGATCGGCGAATGGACCGCTATCGGTTTGCCCAGCGCTGAGGGGGTCAGCTTCATCCCGCGCTTGAACGTGCCCGATACCAGCCGCATGAAGGCGATGCGGTCGCGGTGCTGCGGGTCCATATTGGCCTGCACCTTGAAAATGAAGCCCGTCACATCGGCGCGATCTGGAGATATTTCGCCCATGTTGGATGGTTGCGGGCGCGGCGGCGGTGCATATTTTGCAATCGCCTGTAGCAGTTCGATCATCCCGAATTGCTTGAGCGCAGAGCCAAACCATACGGGAGTTAAATCTCCGCTGCGATAGGCCCGGGCGTCGAATGCTGGATAGCCCGCTTGCGCCAGCTCCGCTTCGGTCGTCAGTCGCGTGACGGCTTCGGGCGATAATTTATCCCGCAGTGACGGGTCGGTGACGCTGGTATGAAAACTCTCTTTGCCTTCGAACAACCGCGACGCGCCGGATGGCCGCGACAATCGCCCGCTGGCAAAATCATACAGCCCCTCAAATTGCCCGCCCATGCCAACCGGCCAGTTCATCGGGGTGACGTCGAGCGCCAGAGCGTGCGCGACCTCGTCCATCAGTTCGAATGGGTCGCGCCCCTCGCGGTCAACCTTGTTGATGAAGGTGATGATCGGGACCGAGCGCAGGCGGCATACCTCGAACAGTTTAAGCGTCTGTGCCTCGATACCCTTGGCGGCGTCGAGCACCATGATCGCCGAGTCCACGGCGGTCAGAGTGCGGTAGGTGTCTTCGGAAAAATCCTCATGCCCCGGCGTGTCGAGCAGATTGAAAATGATGCCGTCCTTTTCGAACGTCATCACGCTCGACGTCACCGAAATGCCACGTTGCTGCTCGATCTTCATCCAGTCGGACCGTGCGCGGCGCGCCGCCCCGCGTGCCTTGACCTCGCCCGCCAGATGCACCGCGCCGCCCTGCATCAACAGCTGCTCGGTCAGTGTTGTCTTACCCGCATCGGGGTGGGCGATGATGGCGAATGTGCGTCTGTTTAAGATGTTGGGGTTGAGCGTCATTGGATAAGGTGTCTTTTCAATATTTCGTCATTCCCGCGAAGGCGGGAATCCATTCCCCGTCACCGCCTGTTGAATGGTTATCAGATGGATCCCCGCCTTCGCGGGGATGACGAACTACCCTAAGTGCGTAACACCGCGCCGACCTTGGCTGCCGCCGCGATCACCTTGTCGCTCACGGCTTTGAGCTCTGCGTCGGTAAAGCTTTTATCGCCGGGTTGCAGCGTCACCTCGACCGCCAGGCTCACCTGACCCCCGGGCACGCCGCCCGCTTTTTCAGCAAGCCCGGTGAAGCGGTCAAACAGACGTGCATCGACGATCACCGTTTTGTCCGCGCCCTTGACAGCGCGCAGCAGATCGCCCGCCGCCAATGTATCAGAAACGAGGAAGGCGAAGTCACGCGTTACGCTTTGCAGCGCGGGCGGAGTGAAGGCATCACGCACGGGCGATAC
>JBBTFY010000069.1:0-48841 GCA_038041635.1 Pseudomonadota bacterium | reverse complement strand
TGTGAATAATACAGCGGAGGCCAGCGTCGCAAACCCCGCTTAGTCTCTATGTCTTGGCCTATCTGCTATGCCAGTAAATGGTCACCCCGCCATCAATAGCCGCACAGCCGCGACAAGCACGACTAGCCCGGTGACACGGCGGATGATGGCGGGGGGCAAATGCCGCGTGCCGATGATGCTGCCCAGCTGCCCACCGATCAACACCGCCAGCACCAGCGGCCACCAGTCGATGGCCTGCGCCATCAGCGCGCTGTCGTTCAGCTTGGTCAGTTGCCCCGCAATCCCCGCAGCTGAGTTGGCGAGGATGAACAGCGCCGCCGTTCCCGCTATCCGCCGCGCACTGTCCCACCCCATCAAATGTAAAATCGGGGCGAGGAATATGCCGCCGCCAATGCCGACCACGCCCGATAACAGGCCGAGCGGTGCGGCTATTGCTATCGCCAACAGGCCGGGTCCGCTGTGCGGGTCAGCCGGAGGTCGCGTTGCCGAGCGGTCGGGACCGAACAGCAACAACAGCCCCGCGACTGACAGGCTGGCCCCAAGCAGCATCACAAGCATCGGCCCGCTGATCGCCAACCGCCCGCCTATCCATGCCAGCGGCACCGATAGGATAAGCAACGGTCCATTGCGCCGCCACGCGATATGCCCAGCGCGGGCAAAGCGGACCACGCCGCCCGCTGACACGACGATGTTGCAGGCAAGGCTAATGACCGGCACGAGGGTGAGCGATACACCCGCAAGCACCAGCAGCGCGGTGTAGCTCGACCCACCAGCGAACCCCACCGACGCATAAAGCGCCGCGACAAGCGCAAATGCAGGGGCGAGCCAGATGAGCACCGCGCGCGATTACCCTAAAGTGCGCCGTGGCAATGCTTATATTTCTTGCCCGACCCGCACGGGCACAGCGCGTTGCGGCTGGCGGGCGCGACGAAATCTTCGGCCGAATAGGGTGCCGACGAGAGGCCAACCGGGCCCAACCGCGTCAATACGCCGCTATGATCGCCATCATTGCTGTCATCAACGCCGGTGAACGGGTCGATATGTGACGTCAAAAAGCTGGGCAATTCGGGCAGCGGCGCAGGCTCTTCAAAGCGGAATTGTGCCTGTGCTACGGTGCGCGTCACGTCCTCGCGGATCGCCTGCAACATCCGTTCGAACAGCATGAAGGCTTCGCGCTTATATTCGTTGATCGGCGTTTTTTGCGCATAAGCGCGCAGGAAAATAACGGTACGCAAAGCATCCAGCGTTGAAAGATGCTCCTTCCAATGATGGTCAAGCGCTTGCAATAGGATTGATTTTTCAACTGACCGCCAAGTGGTGGCATCAATTTCCAGCGCCTTTGCATCGACCAGTGCATTGGCGCGTTCCGCAACGCGTTCGTCGATCGTTTCGGGGTCCAGCCCGTCTTCGCTCCCCCAGTCAGCAACGGGCAGATCAACCCCCAGCACCGCCTGCGCCCGCTCCGCCAGCCCCGCCAAATCCCATTGTTCGGGGTAACTGCCCGGCGGGCAGGCATCAGCGACCAGCGCGTTGACGGTTTCCTGGCGCATATCATAGAGCACATCGTCAACCGCGTCGGCATCCATGATGTCGCTGCGCTGTTCATAAATGACCTTGCGCTGGTCGTTCATGACATTGTCATATTCGACCACCTGTTTACGGATGTCGTAGTTGCGCGCTTCGACCTTGCCTTGCGCGGTCTCGATAGCCTTCGACAGCCAGCGCGATGCGGGCAGTGCCTCACCATCCTCCAGGTTCGAACGCATCATCTTGGCGAACATCGTGTCCGGGCCAAAAATACGCAGCAGATCATCGTCGAGGCTGAGGTAAAAACGCGATAGGCCGGGGTCACCCTGTCGCCCCGAACGGCCGCGCAACTGGTTGTCGATACGGCGGCTTTCGTGGCGTTCGGTGCCAAGCACGAACAGTCCGCCCGCCTGTTTGACCCGCTCACGCTCTTCCTCGACATCGCGCGTAATCGCGGCAATCGCGGCCACGCGTTCCGCGCCTTCGGGCATGTCGGCCAATTCATCACCGATGCGGAACTCGATATTGCCGCCCAGCTGAATATCGGTGCCGCGCCCCGCCATGTTGGTGGCAATCGTCACCGCGCCTGGACGGCCCGCCTGTGCGACGATGTGCGCCTCGCTCTCATGATAGCGCGCGTTGAGGACATTGTGGACAACGCCCTCATCCTTGAGGAAGCCCGACAATAATTCGGATTTCTCGATCGACACGGTGCCGACCAGAACGGGCTGCCCCTTGTCGGCATGCTCCTTGATCGTCTTGGCGATCCCCTGGAACTTATCGACGGTGTTTTTGTAGAACAGGTCGTCATCATCCTGTCGTAACACGGGGCGGTTGGTCGGGATTTCAACCACGCTGAGCTTGTAAATGTCGTAAAACTCTGGCGCTTCGGTCGCGGCCGTCCCGGTCATCCCGCCCAATTTGGGATACATGCGGAAAAAGTTTTGGAAAGTAATCGACGCAAGCGTTTGATTTTCAGGTTCAATCTTAACGCCTTCCTTGGCTTCGACTGACTGGTGCAGGCCATCGGACCAGCGCCGCCCGTCCATCATCCGCCCGGTAAACTCGTCGATGATGATGATCTTACCATCCTTGACGATATAGTCGGTATCACGCCGGAAAAGCACATTGGCGCGCAGCGATTGGTTCACATGGTGGACCGCCTGCGTGTTTTCGATGTCATAAAGGTTCGACCCGTGGAGCAGCCCCGCATCCTCCAGCAACCGCTCAACCTTTTCGGTGCCTTCCTCGGTCAGGATGACGCTGCGCTGCTTTTCATCCTTCTCGTAATCAACCTCGCCCAGCTGCTTCACCAGCGCATCGACCGCGATATACATGTCGGATTTATCGTCCGTCGGGCCCGAAATAATCAATGGCGTGCGCGCTTCGTCGATCAGGATCGAGTCCACTTCATCGACAATCGCGAAATTGAACGGGCGGTGGACCATCTGGTCACGCGAATATTTCATATTGTCGCGTAAGTAATCGAAGCCCAGTTCGTTATTGGTCGCATAAGTGATGTCGGCACCATAAGCCTCGCGGCGTTCATGCTCCGCCAGATTGGGGACGATAACCCCCGTAGTCAGGCCAAGAAAGCGATAAACCTGCCCCATCCATTCGCAGTCGCGCCGCGCCAGATAATCATTGACGGTGACAACATGGACGCCCTTGCCCTCCAGCGCGTTAAGATAGGTCGCCAGCGTCGCCACCAGCGTCTTGCCCTCACCTGTGCGCATTTCGGCAATTTCACCGCGATGCAGCACGATGCCGCCGATCATCTGCACATCATAATGGCGTTGACCCAGCGCGCGTTTGGCCCCTTCGCGGACCACGGCGAATGCTTCGGGCAGGATGTCGTCGAGCGTCTCACCGTCCGCAAGCCGCGCCTTGAACGCTTCGGTCTTGCCGCGCAATTCATCATCGGAAAGGCCGATGAGCGAAGGTTCAAAGCCGTTTATCGTCTCGACAATCTTGCCGAGCGATTTGACATAACGGTCGTTGGATGTGCCGAAAATGCTTTTGGCGATCTTGCCTAGGCCGATCATGGGTGTTTCCTAATGGTGAAGCGGCGGCGCGGGGCGCTCGCCTATATGGGATGGGAATGGGGTAATGTGCGCCGGGAAAGGGGCGCGTGGCGTCGGCTGAACGCTATTCGCGCCGACGGCCAAAGGTCGCGATGGCGAACAGGCGCTGCGGTGCAACGCCAATCAATGTGCGCGCGGCAAGCTGTGCCCGAATGAACGATGGGCGCGGAACAACAAGCAAGCGGCTTGGCACTGCAATTTGCTGGCACGGTTGCGCGACCGGGGCCGCAGCGACGCTGGCCTGCGCTGTAATTGCCTGTCCTACGGGTGCCACGGCGCGATCCCCACCACCAAAACCGATGGTGGCGGCCAGAAGTGCATAAAGGATCGTCAACAGTTCCAAAACAGGGTCATTCCCACAGCATCGTCGTTACGCGCATTCGCACATAGGGATTGAATAAGCATTCGTCCAGCGGCGGCGCACTTTACGTGCGAGCTTCACGTCACTCCTTCAGGTAAAGGTGCGGGAGCCGGAGGAGGTGCGGAAGGAGCTGGGGTAGGCCTCGCACCTGGACTCGGCGCGATCGGTGGCCTCGGTGCAGGCCTTACGGGCGGTAGCTGAACCCGCGGTAGCATGTCAGGCACTGGCGGGGAAGGGGTGACTATGGGAGGTAGCACTGACGGTAGCGGCAAGCTGTCCGCCCAATTCGGCCGTGTGGCAGTAAAATTATGCCGCACCACCATTTCATACCAACCCTCCAGAGGCACCATCTCATCCCTACCAGGGCAAAGATCGTAGTGTGTCCCATCCGATAACGGCCTCAGGTCGAGGTTCAGAGCTATACATTGATCAACTTGACCCGTCGCATTGACATGCCAGCGCACGATGACGCCACCATCATTCCTAGCAAACAGGTCGAGCGGCAATATACTAGCATACTCAGGCAATTGCCAATTCACGCGTTTGCTCACCACAGCGATGGTCGGATCACCCAGTCGGTCGAGCGCAGGTTCATATCTTGCTCTCCTGACTAGATTCCGGCAGGCCGCCTCATCGAGTGCTGTCGTTCCGCTGCCTATAATGACCTCGCATAACTGAACGCGACCATCGACGCCGATGGTCAGACGTAAATGACTAACCCCCTCAGCCCCAACTCTCTGAGCGCTTGCAGGATAATCATCGGTCGTCACCCACATCGCTTCATTGCCCCGAGGGCGAGGTGGACGAGAGCGATCATTGGGGTCGCGCGGCGGAGCCGGGGGCGGCACATAATAAGGCGCTGGTGGGCGCACCATTGGCCGAGGCGCGGGAGGTGGGGGAACCTGCGGGCGCGTGGGCGGCGACGCGGGTTGCGCGATAATGGGCGCAGACGTCAGCAGGCAGCCAAGCAGCGCCACTACCCTCGCAAAATCAATCATGCGCATCATTATCCCCCCTCAAAAATCCCTCACCCTGCGGGCGGCACTGATGCTGGCACAACTGGCGCAGGCGGCGTCACAACTTCGGGGTGGAGCACGGGGTGCCGCCAGACGATCCGCCGCGTTTGCGTCCCCGCAATCGCATTACCCGCCGCGTCGCGCGCAGGGGTGAAGAACGCCCGAATGCGGAGCAACGCACAGGTGCCCTCATCCAGTTCGGCAAAGCCGCTGCTTTCGACAATCGTGCAACCATCGACAAAGCCGAGTGGCGCGATAGACAGCCGCACCCGCACCGCGCCCTCATGCTGCGCATTATAGGCGGCGGCGGGATAGTCGGCCAGCGACACCCACTGCGCCGGATCACCCAATGCGCGCGCTGAAGTAGCGCTTGTGGGGGGCGGTGGCGCGGTTTGGGCCGTCGCGGGGGCAGTCAGCGTCATGACTGTGCCAACACAGCAGATCGAGATACTATGAGAAATCATTACAGCCCGCTCACCTTCAAACATGTGCCATGCCTCTAAACCCGCTGCATACGCCCCCGTCAAGCACTAGCAGCAATTGACGACATTGCATCTCTGCTTCAATTAGCAACCATGTCCATCCCTTCTCCCCTCGCCCCCGCATCATTCCCCGACTTGCCCGAAATATCGGGCGTAACGCGGCGCATCGCCCGCGCGCAGTATAAGGCGTGGGACCGATGCGACCTGACCTATATCGAATTGGCCGAAGGGACGGCGGTGGCGGGCGTTACCACGCGCAACATTTGTTGCTCATCAGAGGTTGAGACATGCCGCGATGGCATAAAGCGCGGGACGGCGCGCGCGCTGATCGTCAATGCCGGCAACAGCAACGCCTTTACCGGCTATCGCGGGCGCGAGGCGGTGGAGGGCATCATGGCCCAAGTCGCGTCGCACCTGGGCTGCGAGGCTGCTGATATATTCGTGTGCTCGACCGGGGTTATCGGGGTGCCACTGCCGCAGGACAAGGCACGCGACGGCCTGAATAATGTGTTCATCGCCGCACCCTGTTCATGGCTCGACGCGGCACAGACCATCTGCACCACCGACACCTTTGCCAAGGGCGCACACGCCAGCGCACTGATTGGCGGACAGCGCGTTGAGGTGGTCGGCATCGCCAAGGGGTCTGGGATGATCGCGCCCGACATGGCAACGATGCTTAGCTTTGTCTTTACCGACGCCGCCGTCGCGCCAGCCCTCCTTCAAACGATGATTAGCAGCGCCAATGACGGGACGTTCAATTGCATCACCGTCGATGGCGACACATCGACCAGCGATACATTGCTTGCCTTTGCGACCGGAGCAGCGGGCAATACGCCGCTTACCCGCATGGCCGATGCTGGCGCGGAGGCGCTCTATGCAGCGATCCAATCTGTTTGCCGCGACTTGGCGCAGCAAATTGTCCGCGATGGTGAAGGCGCGCAAAAGTTCATCACTATTGCCGTAAGCGGCGCGGTGAGCGACGAGAGCGCACGGCGTATCGGCCTCGCCATCGGCAACTCACCGCTCGTCAAAACCGCGATTGCGGGGGGCGACGCCAATTGGGGCCGCGTTGTCATGGCAGTGGGCAAAGCGGGCGAGACAGCCGACCGTGACCGCCTGTCGATCAGCTTTGGCGAAACGCAAGTCGCGCGAATGGGGATGCCCGCAGGGGGCTATGACGAAGCGCCCGTTGCCGCGCATCTGGCGGGCCGCGAGGTGCGCATCGGCGTAGATATTGGACTTGGCGAGGGTCGGGCTACCATTTGGACGTGCGATCTGACCCACGGCTATATCAGCATCAACGCCGATTATAGGAGTTAGGCGGGATATTTGATTGACCCGTTCGTCCTGAGGAACTGCTGAAGCCGCAGGCTGAGGCAGCGTCTCAAAGGATTGTCGTGCCGCACTATGCTTCGAGACGGGTCTTCATTGCATTCAGCCCCTCCTCAGCACGAACGATGAGTTGTAAATATGCCCTAAAGCTCGCTTTCCAGCCAGCTCTTAAGCGCGCTTTTGGGGGCTGCGCCAATTTTTTCAGCGACCTTCTGCCCGCCCTTGAACAACATCATTGTCGGGATGCCGCGCACGCCCAGCTTGCCCGGCGTGTCGGGATGGTCGTCGATGTTGAGCTTGGCGATCACCCCCTTGCCCGCCAGTTCGTCGCTGATTTCCTCCAGCGCGGGGCCGATCATCTTGCACGGGCCGCACCATTCGGCCCAGAAATCGACGAGCACGGGAACATCGCTTGCCAACACATCGGCGGCAAAGCTGGAATCGGTAATGGCTTTGGTGGGCATGAAATTTCTCCTGTTGGGACAGAGATAGGGGGGTGTGCTGCGATGCTCAAGTGGTGTTGATAACAGAATGCCTATTGCTGCTGCAACTTTGGCTTATGCTGTTCGATGACCGTATCGGGTAATGCTATCAGGCGCGGCCCTTCGCTGAACAAGAGCGCGGCGGATACGTGGTGCTTAGGAAATATCACTTGCAGTGCAGCAACATAGGCCGCCATCTGCCGCAAATATCCTGTCGGCACCTCTACCGCATTATCGGGGACAAAGCGCCCGCTTTTATAGTCGATGACGCGCACTTCGCTGTCCGTGACCAGCAAGCGATCGACCGTCCCTGCAATCACCCGGCCATCGACCAGCGCGGAAAATGGCGCTTCGGCAAGCGAATCCGGCCCGAACAGGTCGGCAAAGGCGGGGTCATCTAGCACCCCCAGCACCGATGCGACCATGCCATCACATTCGCTTTTCCTCGCGTCTGGCACACGCATAGTCAGCCATCGCATCGCGGCTTCATAGCGTATAGCGGGCGGTGTGGTCGGCAGCCGCTCAAACAGAGCATGGATCAAAATGCCGCGCTGCATTGCGGTATCGCGCGACGCTGCACTGATGTGTTGCGGCACGGACAAGTCATCAAGTTCTTGCTGGGCCGACGGTGACAGAGGCCGGGGTGGGCGCGGATCCTCTGGCGCACAGGCACGCGCCCATGATGGGATGTCAACAGCATCCGGCGGCGCAACCGCCTCTGTTTCATAATGGGCACTCTTCATGCCATCGACTGCATAGGTCAGCGCGCCGCCCCACATCGGTTCAGCCTCATATTGCCGCCCGCCAATCGCTAGGGCCGCAGACTCCAATGCACTATACCAATTGCCTTCTGGTAATTTCACTTTTGCTGGGTCTTTGCTGTACGGCATCGCCCCCGCCACAAACAACATCCGTTCGGCACGGGTAACTGCGACATAAAGCAAACGCATATGCTCCTTCATCGCCTCTGCGGCTTTGGCATCGGCAACTTCGCGCAGAATAGCGGGCAGATCATCCTTCTTTGTCCCTAGCAGTGGCAATTCGCCATGTTCGTTGTTCCACTGGATAACCTTATCACGATTGCCAACTGGGTTCCCAGCCGCATCGGCAAGGATGACGATGCGGGCCTGAAGCCCCTTTGCGCCATGGACGGTCATGACGCGGACGGCATCCTCACCGCCTTCAAACTCCCGCTTTATGTCGCCGGTTCCAGCATCGAACCATGCTAGAAAACAATGTAGCGACGCGCCAACGCGCGTTTCAAATGCCAATGCCTGACTGACCAACTCCTCTATTGGGTCGAGTGCAGCATTGCCGAGCCGGGCGAGCAACCGCGCCCTGCCCTGCATCGATCCCGACAGGACGGTTTCAAGAAAATGATGCGGGCTCTCATAGCCTGCCATGCGCAGCAGATCGTGTAATGGGGCGAGCCTGTGTTCCAGATGCGGCTGCCAATTGAGGTGACGCCATAGCGACACGGGGAACTTGCCATCGGCGTCCATTCGCCAACCATGGTCGATCAATTCCTGATGTGTCCAGCCGATCAATGGTGACGTCAGTAGGGCGGCTAGGTTGAGGTCATCATGGGGTTGCAAGGAAAAACGCATCGCGGCCAGCAAATCCTGCACTGCGATGGGTGATTGCAGCTTGAGGCGGTCAACGCCCGCGACAGGCACCCTGTTGGCGATTAACCGCGACACCATGAGCGCCGCGATGTCGCTACGGCGGCGCACCAATATCATGATGTCCGACGGTTTGACGGGGCTTCCGTCTATACCATGGTCCAACCAGTGCCGCACTGTCAGGCCTATTTTCCCTGCAATGCGGCGGGTTCCGCTGTCTATCCAGCCTTCTTCACCAGCATCTTCGTGTTCGTTTCCCTCAGTGCCGGGCGCATTGGCATAAGGTTCCAACGGCCACAAAGTAACCCGGCCCGGTGCATGGATTACATTCGACATGTGGTTGACGCTGTTTACATTAAGCCCGAATTGCGTCGGCCCGACCTGTTCTATCAGAGCATCGACCAGTTTCAATATTGGCGGAGAAGACCTGAAATTCATGTCTATGGCTATGTCGTTGAACGGGTGGTTTGCGTCTTGGCCTAGCCGTTTAAAGCGTTCGCGCGCCTGTTCGAAAAAGATTGGGTTGGTCCCCTGAAACCCAAAAATTGCCTGTTTGGTATCACCGACAACAAACAGGGTGCGCAATGCTTCTCCCTTTGCTCCGGCCCCCGCAAAAAATTCTTCACTCAGTGCCTCGACAATCTGCCATTGCCTATGGTTGGTGTCCTGCGCTTCATCCACCAGAATATGATCGATCCGCATATCCAACTTATAGCGTATCCATTCCTGTCCACCGGATTTCAGCAATTTCACTGTATGAGCAATCAAGTCGTCAAAATCGACGAGGCCATCGCGGCGCTTTCTATCCACATAGGCCCGCGCATAATGCCTCCCCGCCTCCAGCGCATTCGCGAGCCGGTCACATGTGCGCATCTGCGTTGCCTTGTCGCGCAAGTCGCAAAGCATCACTGCAACATGCTTTGCGACGTCTGCAACATCACCCATCTGCTTTGGGTTCGAATATGCTGCGAGCAGTTCCCCTTTTTGCGTGAACAGCGCCAACAGGCACGCACTGATTGTGGCGGCGCGCGTTACCGCATTGGCACCCAACCAATCGCCTATAGCGGTAGCATTTTTTAGCCCTGTTGCTGTGTTCCACCGCAAATTGGCAGCAATTAAATCGCGGATCGTCTGTTCGTCCGCCTCGGACACGTTGCACGCTTTGACCAACCATGTTTCAGGCTCCGCATCTGACGGCAACGCAAATTGCCTACGCAGCCATGGCCCCACTCCTGCTGGCAGATTGTCAAGCGCCTCATGCGCGGCAGCACAGTGATAAAGATAGGCCTGCGTCGGCCCTTCGCCCAGATCGAGCGCCATGGTTTGCAGTCTGTCGAGGAATCCCAGATCACCGCGCGCGCGGGCATTGACAATCAAATCGGACAGAACATCGCGCTGTAGCTCTGCTATTTCGCGGTCTTCAATTGGCCTGAACCCCGGTGAAAGCCCAGCTTCTTCGGGGAATGACGCCAACAATGATTGGCAAAAACTATGGATTGTTTGAATCGCCAGTCCGCCACCGGGTGCGTCAATAACGGTGGCGAACAATGTGCGGGCAAGGGCAAGTTTAGCTTTATCGAGGTGGCCGGGGGCGTGTATTTCGTGCAATGCCAACCGCAGGTCGCTATCTCTCATCTGTACCCATGCGGCGAGCTTTTCGCGGATGCGCCAAGCCATTTCCGCCGCACCAGCCTTGGTGAAAGTAATAGCGAGAATTGACTGCGGTTTAACGCCTTCGAGTAAAAGCCGCATGATGCGCGCCGACAACACCTGCGTTTTGCCCGTGCCCGCCGATGCAGACATCCACGCATTGTCGGCGGGATTTGCTCCAGCGGCCTGTTCATCGGTCAGTCGCTTCATCGGCGGCGGTTTGCTCATTCGACGTCGCCTTGTGCCTCGGGGTCATGCCTGCCGCGCCCATACCATTCTTCCAACCGCATCAATTGGTCATAATCGGCATAAGGCGCATATTGCGGCACGAGTTTGGCGACAAAACCCTTATCACCTGTCAGATAGTCAGCAATTAACCGATCCAATATTGTTCGCGCCTCTGTGGCAAAATTGCTCGCATCCATTTTACGGTCAGGCTTTCCTTTCAATGCGTAAAAGGGCTCCTCTCTCCAACCCAATTGCCCAGTCTTCGTATGACGATTGGCGCGCCAATATTCGAACAGGCTGACATGGTCAGCAGCACCGGGAAAGGCCCCCGCCTGTGCCATCGCACCGAGCAACCCCAGTTGCAGAGCATAGCCTTCGTCCACCGCCTTGGATGTCGGGCTGCCGCCGGTTTTATAATCAACGATCGCCAACGTGCCATCAGCCAATCGGTCGATACGGTCGGCTTTGCCCGACAGCGTGATGCCGCCGATGGACAGGCTACCGCGTTCCTCCGACGCCCCAACGATAGGGACACGGCCTTCGCCAATATCTGCACACACCATTTCGACAAAATTATACAGTGTCGCGCGTAATCGCGGTGCCCATATCGCCCGCATTATCGGGTTGATACCCGCACCATTCAGCAGTGCGTCAAGATGTTGGTCGAGCGCGGCTTGGGTCCAGCTGCCACCTTTCAACCAATGCTCCAACACATTGTGCACCGCCGTCCCGCGCCACGCCGCCGATGGATCAGCGTCCAGATTTTCAAGCGAACGCAGCCCCAACGCATTGCGGGCATAAAATGCGAACGGGTCGGCCCGCAGCGTGTCCACTTCTGTCACGCTTAACCGTCGCGGGCGTTTTTCAGCCCCGGGATAAAATGCCGATATTGGCACAGGGCTGGGCTGATCGCACGCATCCAGCGCGGCGGCGATGCGCGCATGAGGTCCGGCGCTCGCGGCCTTTACCGCGTCGCTACCCAGCAATGCATCAAGGCGCAAACGCAAACGCGAGGCGACTGTCGGCGAGCTCCCGTCGCGTTTCGAGCGTGTGATAATCACTTCATCCCCGCCCAAAGCGCAGGTAAAATCGTGCGATGATAATCCTATCTGCCGCTCATTTCCTGGCAGACCAAGACTCCTGCGCACTATGGGCGCGAGCCAAGCATCGGGAGCAGGACCGGCTGGCCATTGCCCCTCGTTCAATCCAGCCAAAACCATGCGATCAGCCCGCTGCAAACGCGCCTCAATCAATCCCCAGATGAACAGTCGCGGATGACCACCATGCGGCGGTCGCACGGGCACAGACCGCATCATCGTGCGCACCATAGGTTCCAAGTCATCAAGCGTCAGTGGCGTCAGCAGTGTCGGGGCGTGGCGCACTAAATCATCCATGAATAGCGTCAACGCGCGGCCTGCTGCACCGGTTGTCATCGCATCGCCCGCCAAATGTCCAAGTGCCGCAATGATGGTGGCCAATATAGCATCTAGCTTCAGCGGCCCTGCATAACTGCAATTGTCCAAGTCGCTTAATTCGGATGAAAGGGACGCCCACCAATCTGCCAATGCGATGTTTTTTACGGCCCGCTGCGTAATCAACTGCGCAATGGCATCCAGCCCAGACGCAGGACGCGGTCCGCGTAGCAAAAGATCCAATTCGCGCACATGGTCAAGCCATATGCGCCGCCCATCACCCGCTGCCATATGCGGGTGGCTAAGCAGGGCAATCAGTTCGACCGGTGCCCATCCGGACGCGGCGGCGGCAATCAGGGACAGGAGCAATTCCCCGGCAGCCATATTCGAAAGCGGTGTTCCGGCAGAATCATCGGCCACGATGCCCCATCGCGCCAGATGCCCTGCAACACGCGCAGCTATGGCACGATCTGAAGTCACCAAAGCCGCCGTTTTCCCGGGCGTTTCTAACACCTCACGCAGCGCAAGTGCGATGGTCAGCGCTTCTTGGTCCGGTGTGGCGAGATCATAGAATGTTATGCCCGTTAACTTACGCTTTGCCCAAGGTGATCTGGGCCAACTATCTGTGAATTGCGCGGAAGCCATCATCGTTCGTGTAAGCGCCACGCGCTTATGGTGGTCATGCGGTTTGGTTTCACCTGGCCAAATCGCCACTTCGTCGCGGTGAAAACCCATGCGGTCGAGCAGGAGTTTCAGATGATATTGTGGATGCGCCTCGCTATTTTGGCGTGGTTTACTCATGTCGGTGGGTTTGCGAGGATCTTCGCCCAATGCATCCCACTCTTCGGCGCTCATACCAACGTCAAGGTGCGGCAGGACAACTGTACCGCCCGGCGCATTGGCAATTGTTTTGAGCAGTCTCGCAATCGCAGGCGCGCTGGTGCTGATTCCCGCCGCAACGACAAATGGCGCGGGCAGACCGTGAGCAGCCCAACCGCGCGCTGCCTGATTCAATAAGCGGTTACGCTCGTGCGTGCGATCCACCAACCCCAAAGATGATAGCAGGCTTGGCCAAACCGAAAAAATTCCTTTCAACAGCGCAAATGCTTGGCTCCAATGCCCAGCCATGCCCTCATCAGGCTCGAACGCACAAAATTGTTCGAGCGATATTTCCTCAATCAGCAATTGATCGATAACCTGTGCCACGCTGGTCGCCAGCCGCATGGCTTCGCGCATCGGGATGTCAGGCTTTGCCCTTGCGACCATCTGCGCAAGCAGCAATTGTCGGTGCAGCGGCTCAATGGCTGCATTGCTTTGCTCAGCGCCGTCTATACGGTCAAGCGCAGCACCAGCCGCTTCGTCCAAATCACCATCGCCGAGTGATACGAGGCGCGGCAACACCATAGCTTGGCCCGAATGGCGAATGAAGGCGTCTCGCACCGCCGCAATAGCGCGTCGGTTGGGTAGCAAAATCATGCCGCGTGCCAAATGCAGTGCAGACCCACCGTGCATTGCAACTACGCCGTGGATGAGCGCATCCGCAAAGGCCCTGTTGAGCGGGATGGTATAGAGGCTGGGGCGTGGCCCCTTAGCCACTGACAAGCGCACTTTCTGTGGCCGCAATCGCAGCCGGATAACCGACGTCGAACCAATCGCCATCGTGGACCAGTCCAGTGCAGCGGCCCATCGCTATGGCGCGGTCCCAGAAAATATTGGTCGAAAATACATCGCCCGGCGGGTCGACGATCAACCGAGGGCTGAGCATCTGGATGCCCGTCCAGACATAGGGTGCATTCGTTCCCGCAATGCGGCGCGTCAAATGCCCGTCACTGTCCATTTCAAAATCTCCACGCCCCTGCGTGTTACCAGCCCGTGCATAGGGCACCAACAGCATCAGCACATCCATGCGTGCATCATCCCACGTAGCGCCCATGCGGCGCAAAGCGTTATCGCCGACGTCGGTCCACCAATTATCGGCATTGATGCACAAAAAAGGATCATTCCCCAACAACGGCTTTGCCTGAATCAGGCCGCCGCCCGTATCGCGGAGCAACGCACGTTCGTCGGAAATCAAGATGTCGAGGTCGGCCGCTTGCGCGGCTAGATGCGCCTCAATCTGGTTGGCCAAATAATGAACATTGACGACGACGCGGCCAATGCCGGCGTGGCGAAGATGATCGAGCACGTGGTCGATCAAGGTCACACCTGCAACACTTATCAGTGGCTTTGGGCGATTCGCAGTCAACGGCATCATCCGAGTGCCCTTACCCGCCGCCATCACCATGGCTGTGGGGGGAGCATCGCTCATATAACGAGATCAATCCAATAGGGTGCGCGCTTGTCCTGCGGCACATTCGTGTCAAACCACGCACGCACCGGTGCTAGGCCAGGTTGTTCCAGATTACGTTCCAGCAGTCCCCACATGCGGGCCTGAAAGCTCGTGTAATGCGCCTTGCCGTCGCGTCGCCACAGACGGCAAAACACGCCCAATATCCGCGTATTACGCTGTGCGCCCAGTGTCCAATAGGCGTCTTCGAACCCGGAATCGCGATCCGTCGCCGCCATGTAATGCGCCAGCATCGCTTTCTCTATCACTGGGGTTACATCGCGCCGTGCATCCTCCAGCATCGACACCAAATCATAGGCGGGGTGGCCAATGCGCGCGTCTTGAAAGTCGAGCAGGCCGAAATGTTGCACGCCTGCCGCGCCCGCAATCAACATGACATTTTCGGCATGAAAGTCGCGAAGTTCGGTCACCCATGGCTGGCTGTCCTCCATAATCGGAGACAACACCGCACCCCAAGCACCGTGAAAGGATGCGCGATCTAGCGAAAGGCCGACCGTCGGGCCATACCAGTCGATGAACAGGTCGAGTTCATCGCGCCAATTGGCCATGTCGTGGGGGCGCAGGCCCGTCGGCGGCGCATGGCGATGCAGTTCGATCAGAACATCAACAACGCCGCTATATATTGCGGATTCACGAGCGATATCGGCGTCCACCGCTTCGCGCATACGATCATCGCCAAGGTCTTCGATCAACAACAATCCTGCATCAAGGTCGCGGTGAATTATGCGCGGTGCCGACAGGCCAATTCTGGTCAGATATTCCGCCATCAGGATGAAGGGGCGAGGGTCTTCGTGCGGTGGCGGGGCGTCCATCAGCACTGCGTGTTTATCGCCGCACGCAACCCGAAAATAGCGGCGGAACGATGCATCGCCCGCCAACGGCGTCACTTGTGCCCCCGCCCATCCGCTCTCACGCAGAAAATCATCTGTGCCAATAGGTGGAATCATTTCAGAAAGGGGCATCGCGCTTCCCAAGCCTCCGGCACCGTGGCTGTCAAGCGTCTCGCGCTCACACCGTCGCAATCTCCTGCTATATCAAGCCGCAGCCACAACATTTCACCGCGCCAAATGTCGCCGATATGTTCAGGCCATTCTATCATGAGTGCATGGTCGCTGCGCGCCTCATCCAGACCCAATTCGACAATGTCCGCTGCGGTGTTGATGCGGTAGAGATCGACATGCAGGACGGGCAGCCTTGTCTCTGGCGGGGCATAGGGCTGGACAATAGAAAAACTTGGACTCGGCGCTTCGCTTGTCAGGCCCAGCGCCGCCAGAATCGCGCGCGCCAGCGTGGTTTTTCCTGCACCAAGATCGCCCGACAGCGCAATGACGTCGCCCGGGCATAATATTGCCGCGATCCGCGCGCCCAGCGCCGCCATCTGGGGTTCGTGCAACAGCATGATTATCGCGGCAGGAAGGCTGCGGCCATCGCCCCCTCGCCTTCCTTCACCACCAGTTCAAATCGCCCATCGTGGGCCGATACCAACTGCTTTGCCAAGGCAAGGCCGACGGCATGTGTCCCGCCCAATTCCAGACCGGGGCCATTATCGGTAACGACTATCTGGGCAGTCGTCGCATCGCCATCCGCAAACACCAAAATCCGCCGACCGCCTTGGGGGTTATAATGCGTGTCTGCAAAGGAAGCCATGGCGTGGGCAATAATCTGATCCAGCGCCTGGCGTAGCCGCTTTATATCGCCGGAAACCTGTCCAACACCAACGCGGATATCGGAAATAATGACTATGTTCGCGCTCTCACACTCGGCGCGAACAGCGCTGACCGCATCGTGGACCAGTGACGTAAGGTTAACCGCCCGTCGTTCCATCGGCATGGCACCCGCCTCGCTTTGTGCTAGGTCGAGGACCGTATCAATTTGCTGGCCCAGCGCTTCGGTCGAAGTCAGGATCGCCTTGACATAGCTTTTCGCAGCATCGGGTAGTGCGCCTGCATAGCCACTGTCGAGCATCTCGGCAAAACCGCCAATCGACGTGAGCGGCGTGCGCAATTCATAACTGATACGCGACAGAAAATCCGCCTTGACCCTGTCGGCGGCTTCGAGCGCCTGTGCCCGATCGCGCAGCGCGCGTTCAATCTTTCGGCTGTCGGTGACGTCGATGAGCGTAAACAGCGCATTCCCATCGGGCAGCGGTATCGCTGCAAAGTCAAATTGCCGTTCATCGGCAAAGGCGATCCGCCCAGCCCGTTGTTGTCGTTCGCCCGTCGCGCCAATCACCATTTCGCGCAGAACGTTTTTTTGTCGCGGGTCGGAGAGTTTAGTTGATAATGTGTCAAGCAATTGGTCAAGTCGAGGATGACCAATCAGCAATTCCTCACTCACCTCCCACAGGCGACGAAAACGCTGATTCCACAGGTGCAAGCGTCCATCCGGAGCAAAGACGGCCACTGCTTCGAACAAATTATCAAAGGTCGCCGTGCGCACGCGCAGCAATGTATCACGCGCGCTGGCCAATTGTATCTGTTCGGTCTGATCTTCAAATATCAATAGCAAACCGCCGTCAGGGGTTGGTTGGGCAACCGTGCGCAAATGGGTTCCGTCGCGCAGCAACCAGCTTTCCTCTACCAATGTCGGTGCCGCAAACCAGCCGCGCCGCTCTGCGCGCCAGCTCGGAAAATCGCGCACTTCTGGTGTTCGCCCAGTGTCGCGCATCCGGTCGATTACGCGCTCGAATACTGGGCCAGCCGATGCCCATTCCTGATCTAACGCAAACAGCCGCAAAAATGGCCGATTCACAAAGCGCAGTGCCCTGTCGGGAGCAAATTCAGCCACCCCAGCCGACATCTGGTCGAGCATCGAACGGCGCGCGTCGGCAAATCGGCGATATTCGGTGCGCGCATCCTCCAATTCCTGCCTATCAAGTGCGTAACCCGCAACGCCGACATCGTTGATGGCAATATCCACGGCCTGAACCATCCGCCGTTCGCCGCTGATCGTCACAGGGATTAAGCGGTCAACCTGCTGCGAGCCATCGTGCGCCATGCGTGCGGCGTCGAGCGCGCTGACGCCGGCGATTGGTTCTATCAGCTCGATTTGCTGTGCAATGACTTCGGCAGCGCTATGGGCTTCTGCTGCATCGACATAGGCATGATTGACCAGCGCCAGTTGCAGATGGCTGTCGCGGAACCACATCGGGAATGGCGCGGCTTCGATAAGCGCGCTGATGGCTTCGAAAGCAGCAATCGCATCTTCACGTTGATGCCGCAGGCGATTGGAATGTGCCTCGGCTTCGCTGGCATCGGAAATCCAGAGCAACGCCGACCCCGCCGCCGCCAATGCGCCGGGTGCCTGGGCACCGCGCACCGCAATGGCGCGTTTCCCATCGTTGGATCGCAGCAGCATGGCAAAAGATTTGGCGGTGCGCTGTGCCAATGCCACGGCATCAACCAGCGCTGCCAGCGCGTCAGCCGACACGCCGTCGGGGCCATCGCTGGACAGCGCAGACAGCGTCGATGGCAAATGACCTTGCGCAAACCAATGCGCGATGCTCCCCGCACCCTCCAGCCGCCCGTCAGGCCGCACCAGCAGCGGGAGCGCGGGTGAGGCCTCTAACATGGCGGACAATTGCCCCGCGCGACGTGCGGCAAAGGCCGCCTGCCGCTGCATCATCAGCCCGCGCATAATCGCCCAGCCAGCGACGACCAGCCACAGCCCCATGGCACCGCCAATGACGGTCATCATCACTGGATCGGTCATCGGCATCGCCAGTGCGTCAAGGCAGTTTTAGGCGCGGTGCAAAGCATCCTGACCGCCTATCGCCACTGCCGCTAAGATGCAAAGCGCAATGCGTTCACATCGCCACAGTTTAATCAATAACGGTAATGATCGGGCTTGAACGGCCCTTCGACCGGCACGCCAATATAGTCGGCCTGCTTTTGGCTAAGCTGCGACAATTGCACGCCAAGCTTCTCCAAGTGCAGCGCCGCTACCTTTTCATCGAGATGCTTGGGCAGGACATAAACGTCTTTGCCGTACTGCTCTGAGCGCGTCCAAAGCTCGATCTGGGCGAGCGTCTGGTTGGTAAAGCTGGCCGACATCACAAAACTTGGATGGCCAGTGGCGTTGCCAAGGTTGACCAATCGTCCTTTGGACAGAATGATGATCTGCTTACCATCAGGGAACTCGACCAGATCGACCTGTGGCTTTACCTCGGTCCATTTATAGTTGCTGAGCGCCGCGATCTGAATCTCGCTGTCGAAATGGCCGATGTTGCAAACAATCGCCATATTCTTCATCGCCCGCATATGGTCGGCGGTGATGACGTCGGCATTGCCGGTTGCGGTGACGAATATATCGGAGCGCGGCACGGCCTGCTCCATCGTCACAACTTCAAAACCCTCCATCGCGGCTTGCAGCGCACAGATGGGATCAACTTCGGTCACGAGCACGCGCGCGCCGCCGTTGCGAAGGCTTTGCGCGCTGCCCTTGCCGACATCGCCAAAGCCAGCAACGGTTGCAACCTTACCCGCCAACATGACGTCGGTGCCCCGGCGTATCGCGTCGACCAGGCTTTCCTTGCAGCCATAAAGATTGTCGAACTTTGACTTGGTGACGCTGTCATTGACGTTGATCGCGGGGAACGGCAGTTCGCCTTTCTTGGCGATGGCATAGAGGCGGTGAACGCCCGTAGTGGTTTCTTCCGACACGCCCTTGATCGCGGCGACGGTTTTGGTGAGATAGCCGGGGCGTGCAGCGACAAATGCCTTTAATGCGCGCTGCATCTCGACCTCTTCTTCATTTTCTGGCTCAGGCATGGTTGCCCCAGCCTCAAGCTTAGCGCCCCACAGCGCAAACATTGTCGCGTCGCCGCCATCATCAAGGATCAGGTTGCAGGTCTGGCCATCACCATTGCTTTCCCAATCAAAAATGCGCGCAACATAGTCCCAATAGTCGGCAAGGCTCTCGCCCTTAATCGCGAACACCGGCACGCCTGACGCGGCAATGGCGGCGGCTGCATGGTCCTGCGTCGAGAATATGTTGCACGTTGCCCAGCGCACATCGGCACCCAGCGCAGTCAGCGTCTCGATCAGCACGGCTGTTTGAATAGTCATATGCAGACTGCCGGTAATCCGCGCGCCTTTGAGCGGCTGTGACGCGCCAAACTCTGCGCGAAGAGCCATCAGGCCGGGCATTTCAGTTTCGGCAATGTTGATTTCAGCGCGGCCAAAATTGGCAAGCGTCATGTCCGCGACAACATAATCTAGTGCTATATTAGCCACAATATTCTCCGGTAAGCTATGTGAAGTTGCCAGCGCCTTTAGCCGCGCCGCCTTCGCCCCGCAAGTGATATAAAGAAATCCTTATATCAATATGGTGAACGATGGTGCCAAAAGTGGTCGCATGGGCAAATTGCTGGCTAGCCACACCGCGCGCAATCCCATAATAGCCTTTTCAGGTCCAAAAAATGACAGATGAACTCACCCCCCGCGTCAGCGTCATCATCCCCGCCTATAATGTCGCGCCCTATTTAGGCGAAGCATTGGCATCGCTCGCGGCACAAACAATGCCCGATTTCGAGGCTATCATCATCGACGATGGTTCGCCCGACGATATTGCCGCCGCCGCCGCGCCATGGCTGAAGGACCCGCGCTTTCGCCTGATCCGCACCGGAAATCACGGCCTTGCCGCCGCGCGCAATCGCGGGGTTGCCGAAGCGCGCGCCGATCTGATTTCCCTCCTCGACGGCGATGATCGCTACAAACCCGACTATCTCGCCGCAATGTGCGAGAGAATATCGGCGCCAGACGCGCCCGCTTTTGTCACCTGCGATGCCGTGTCGTTCGGTAATCCATCGCTTGATGGTGAAATATTTTCCAGCCGCTACCCACAGGATGAACCGATAACATTGGAACGATTTTTGTCGCGCGACGTCAATATCTTTGGCCTGTCGATGATAGTGAAATCCACGTTGCTGATGGTTGGCGGCTATGACGAGACACTCCATTCTGCCGAAGATCTGGATTTCTGGCTCCGCCTATTGGCAACTGGCGCGGTTGGCGGGCTGGTTCGGCGGACCTTGGTCGATTATCGCCGCCGTCATGGGTCGCTATCGCATAATACGGTGCCGTTGATGCGCGACACCGTGACGGCATTTTCTAAACTGATTGCCGCCCTGCCCGACGGACCAGAGCGGGCATTGGCGCAGGCGCGCCGCGATAGTGCACAATGCTTTGGTGATTTTGAAGCGGGTGTCGATATGGCGCTAGCGGGCGATGTGCGCAGCGGGCTGGCTAAAATGCGTAGCAGCGGCCTCAAGTCCGACAAAATACAATGGCGCGTGGCAATGGCGGCCATGGCGATGCTTCCGGCGCTAGCGCGACCGCTGCTTCTCCACTATAGAGGGCCATTGACGGCATAAGCCAAAACAAAAAATAGTGAGGAACGAAGCATGACAATCTCCATCGGCGAACGCCTTCCCGAATCCACGCTCATCAAAGTGACTGAAAATGGCCCGGAGGCAGTTTCTACGGCAGATTATTTCAAGGGCCGCCGTGTCGCCATTTTCTCGGTCCCCGGTGCCTTCACACCGACTTGCTCGGCGCGCCACTTGCCAAGCTTTATTGATAAAGCTGCGGACCTCGCGGCCAAGGGAATCGACGAAATTGCGGCCACGGCTGTCAACGACCCGTTCGTCATGGGCGCATGGGCGAAATCGGCTGGCGCAGACAACATCACCATGCTTGCAGACGGCAATGCCGGTTTCGTCAAGGCGCTGGGCCTCGACTTCGACGGTAGCAAGTTCGGCATGGGCATTCGCGGACAACGCTTTTCGATGGTCGTCAACGATGGCGTTGTTGAGCAGCTCAACGTCGAAGCCCCCGGTGAATATGTTGTCAGCAGCGCTGAACATATGCTCGGCCAGCTTTGACGGGCAATATGGCAAAGGGTAATAAGGCGGTCGATAAAGCCATCGACCAGATTCACCGCCGTTATGATGCGGCGGTTGGAAAGCTGCGCGAGGCTGTGGCGGCCTATGTCGCCAAAGGCAAATTGCCCGACCCGTTATTGCGCGCCAACGGCAGCTTTGCCTATCCCGAACTGCGCATCCATTACGATGGCGAAGAACGCGATGGCGGCGAAAGTCTGGCGTTCGGGCGGCTGGCGCAATCGGGCATCTATGCAACCTCGATCACGCGGCCCGACCTGTGCGAAACCTATTTGCGCGAACAATTGAGCCATATCGCCGAACAATATGCGGTCCGGTTTGAAATCGGCGCGAGCAAACAGGAAATCCCCTTCGCCTATGTGCTCGACGGAATGACTGGCGGCGCTCTGGGCGGGGTCAGCCCACAAGATCTGGCGCGCCATTTCCCTGCTACCGAACTGGCCGACATCGGCGATGAACTTGCCGACGGCCTGTTTATCCTCGACGACAGCGGCACCCGCCCGCTGGCGCTGTTCGATGCGCTACGCACCGACTTCAGCCTCGCGCGACTCAAACATTATACCGGCACCCCGCCCGAACATTTTCAGCGCTATGTCTTGTTCACCAACTATCATCGCTATGTTGATGAGTTTGTAACTTGGGCGGCTGGGCAAGTTGGACAGAACGGCTATACCGCGCTGTCGGGCGCTGGCGGCCTGTTTGTCGATCAGCCCGGTGGCGACCCCACCCAATTGGTCGCGGACAGCGCATGGCGGCGGCACCAAATGCCCGCTTATCACCTGATTGCGCCAAATGGTGCTGGCATCTCGCTGGTCAACATCGGGGTTGGCCCGTCGAATGCCAAGACAGTGACAGATCACCTCGCGGTGCTGCGCCCCGAAGCATGGCTGATGATCGGCCATTGCGGCGGCCTTCGCCCGACCCAGCGGATCGGTGATTATGTCCTCGCGCACGCTTATTTACGCGACGACAATATCCTCGACCGCGTATTGCCGCCCGAAATCCCGATTCCGCCGATTGCCGAGATTCAACAATGTCTGGCCCAAGCGGCAGAGCTGGTATCGGGCGAAAGCGGCAGTGACCTCAAACGGCGGATGCGCACGGGCACCGTCGTCACCACCGATGATCGCAACTGGGAATTGCGCTATAGCGAAAGCGCGCTGCGTTTTTCGCAATCGCGCGCGATCGGCATCGACATGGAAAGCGCGACAATAGCCGCGCAGGGATACCGTTTCCGCGTCCCCTATGGCACCTTGCTATGCGTGTCGGACAAGCCGCTCCACGGCGAGCTCAAACTTCCCGGACAGGCCAACCGTTTCTACGAAGAAGCCATCGCCGCGCATTTGCAAATCGGCATCACCACCTGCAACCTGCTCCGTGACGAGGGGAAAAAGCTCCATTCGCGCAAGTTGCGCGCGTTTAACGAACCGCCGTTTAGGTAAAGGGATTTACCTCTTTCCTACAGAGTTTGAAATGTGAGATAGTGGGGGAATGATTATCATTTCCCTCATTCCTGTCACCCTGCGTAGGCAGCTGACGGGTGTCTTCGCGCACACATTTTCATCGTCATTGCGAGGAGAGCCGAACCTGTTTCGGGCCGGCGAAGCAATCCAGCCTATGCCACCGCTTCTGGATTGCCGCGTCGCCTGCAGCTCCTCGCAATGACGAGAGTGGATGAGGAGGTGTATTATGTGTATGATACGACTGTGTATCGTTGATACCACAGCTCTGTAACCCGCAAGTGGCCGTTGTTTCCCCGCTACGTCGTATCAACCAAGCCGGTTTGCATTGGAAAACAAACCCCGTTCCTTGGTGTCAATTTTGGCCGACCTCTGTGCCCTCACCAGCCACAATCGCGCCCGGCATTCTGCTCGTTCAGCCACGTCATCAGCGGCGCGAAATAGGCGATCATCGCCCGCCCGCTCATCTCGCGGGTGCCGGTAAATGCCTCCAACGCGTCTGGCCACGGGCGGCTCGCACCCATTTCCAGCATCGCGTTCATCCGCGTGCCGACCTCGGCATTGTTATAGAATGAACAGCGGTGCAGCGGCCCTTCCCAGCCAGCCTGCTTGCACGCCGCCTCATAGAATTGGAATTGCAGTATCCGCGCGAGGAAATAGCGGGTGTAGGGCACGCCCGCAGGGATGTGATATTTCGCGCCTGAGTCAAAGCCATCGGCGGGACGCTCACCCGGCGGGACGATCCCCTGATATTGCAGGCGCAGCGCATTCCATGCGGCATTATAGCCATCGGGGCGAATGCTCCCGGAGAATATGCCCCAGCGGTAGCGGTCCATCAACAGGCCGAACGGCAAAAACGCCACCTTGTCCATCGCCTGGCGCAGCAACAGCCCGATGTCGCGTTCTGGTCCCGGCACATTGGCGGCGTCGAGTAAGCCGATTTGCACCAGATAATCGGGGGTCATCGACAGCGCGACAGTATCCCCAATCGCCTCGTGAAACCCGTCATTGGCCCCGTTCATATGCAGGAAACTCTGGCGGTTATAGGCGCGTTGGTAGTAATTATGGCCCAGTTCGTGATGGATTGTGGTGAAGTCATCGCCATTGGGGCGGATGCACATTTTGATCCGCAGATCATTCACATTGTCAACGTCCCAAGCCGAGGCATGGCACACCACTTCGCGGTCGGCGGGACGGGTGAACAGCGACCGTTCCCAGAATGTCTCGGGCAATGGTGCAAAGCCGAGCGAGGAGAAGAACCCCTCACCCGCACGCACCATCGCGCGTGCATCCAGATTATGTTCGGTCAGCAACGCGGTAACATCATAACCAATGTCGCCCGCACCCGCCGGAGCGACCACATCATAAATACCGCCCCATTCCTGCGCCCACATATTGCCAAGCAGATCGGCACGGATCGGTCCGGTCGCGCTCTGCACCTCTTCGCCATAGCGGCTATTCAGCCCGGCACGGACAAAGCAATGCAGTGCGTTGTAAAGTGGCTTTACCTCCTGCCACAACCGTTCGGTCAGCGCCGAGAATTGTTCTGGCGTCATGTCATAGTTCGAGCGCCACAGCGCCCCGACATCGGCATAGCCCAGTTCGCGCGCGCCGCGATTGGCGATAGCCACCATCTGTGCATAATCATCGTGCATCGGGGTGCCGACATTGTTGTGCCAGCTGGTCCACATTTCCTCAAGCTCGGCCGGATTGCGGTTGGTTCCCATCTCCGCCTCTATGTCCGATCCGTTGACCGGCTGCCCGCGCAACGTCCCGCGCCCTGCGCCATAGGCCGACGACATCCGCGCGGTCAGCGCCGACAGCTCATCCGCCGCGCCCGCAGTGGTCGGGGCAGGCAGGACGATGCCAGACCGCAATATCGTCAATTTGCGCTTTGTCTCGTCGCTCAGCCCCGCCACATCGGCATAGCGTGCGGCTTCCAGTGCCAATTGCACCGACAATTCGGTATATTCCGCTCCGGCGGCAGCGGTCAGCGCCTCGGTGTCCTGATTGATGAAAACATTATAGATCCAGTCGGCCCGCTGCGCCGCATTGTTCGACGCCAGCAGCGCGGCCTCAGCGCGCACAAGGAACGCATCGACATCGGCAGGTGTCGGATTAGCAGGGCGCGCTGGGGCTGTAACCGTCGCTGCGGTAGCGACAGCCAGCACGCCATCGCCCTCCGCCGCCAGTGCTGGCGTAGCAAAGGCAAAGGTCGATGCAGCAAGCGACAGGGTAATAATCGAACGGGAAAGTCGGTTGGTGCGCATGGCTTCTCTCTCTCAAGCAAGTTTATTGCGTGCAGATTGGAACGCGGCGCGCGCCGCGTCAAGCGGATAGAAAGGCTGCCATCGCTTCGCCCATCGCGGCAAAGGTCACGCTCGACATATGCGTGCCCGGCACCGCCACATGCCGCGCATCGCTCAGCGCCGCCGCCAAAGCCGCAGCCGATCCATTATCACTGTCCTCACTGCCACACACCACCAATGTCGGCATGGTGATGGTCGCAAGGTCAACGGGCAATGTCGCCACCAGCGATTGCAGCAACAGGTCCGCCGCGACGCGATCGACCTTCATCGTCTTTATGAACTGCACCGCCATCCACACATCATCGCCGCGTTTCGCGGTTTCATAAGCGGCAATGGCACGGCGAAAAAAGCTCCCTCGCTCGGCCATGCCCGCCAACCCCTCCAGCCCCATCCCGCCGAGGATGAGGCGGTGCGGCCTCATACCCCGAACCACGCAGCGCACGGCGGTTCGCGCCCCCAGCGAAAATCCACCAAGGTCAAAGTCGGCTAGGCCGAGGTGCGCCACCAGCTCCTCCACGTCGCGGGCCAATATGTCGGGCGGGTAACAAGCGGGGTCGTGCGGTGCGTCGCTCATGCCATGGGCGCGGAAATCGGGCATGATGACCCGCCTGCCCCTGCCAGCGATTGGGGCCGCAATCGTGGCGGCATGGCCATATTTGATCCAGTTGATCTCTGCGTTGGAAAACAGGCCATGGAGCAGGATGACAGGGCGGGCCTTTTCATGATTAGCTTGCCCCATCTCTCGCCACACGAGGCGCGTGCCATCGGATGTGATGAAATGGTCGATTGCGATATTCAATTCTGGTGGTGTCACGCCGATCAACTCTCTCATTCTACTGGAACATGGTCGGGTAGATGCGCCGTATTTCGCCAATTTTCCAGCCGTTCGCTAACGCCAAAATGTCTGCGAGGTACAAAATTGGATGGCTCGTCGAATGTCGCCACATGCAAGTCCATCGTATCGCCCGCATGATAGGCAAAGCCCAACGGCGTCCCGCACGTGCCGCAAAATGGCCGCCGTGCTCGCTCTGACGATGCATACCAATCCGGTTCAGTTATCCACATCACATCCGCCTTTGCCAAGGTTGCAAAAGCGATGGAGACATTGCCGCTCGCGCGTTGACACATCCGACAATGACATAAAAAAGCATCGTCGCTGGCGATTTCAGCGGAGAACCGCACCCGTCCGCATTGGCATCCGCCATCCATTTTCATAGCAGTCCCTTTGACCTACGATTCGCCTTGGCCCGCGTGATACACTCTAAAGGTGATCCGCGCCAAATTGGCCCGCGTGAACGGGTGCCGTAGGGTTTTAATTGCTTATTATAAGCTTTGCTATTATAAGCTTTGGATGACCGATCCAATCGCCTTTGCAATGGCTGATGCCGCACGGCTATTTCGTCGTAATTTTGATGCACGGATCAAACAGCTTGGCGTGACTGGTCCCCAATGGCGGGTGTTGGTTATCGTGGTGCGAAACCCCGGAATTACACAGCGCGCAGCAGCGGAATTGCTGGAAGTAGAGCCAATCACCCTATCGCGTAAGGTTGACCTATTGGAACAAGCTGGGCTGATCGAACGCCGAGCGGTTAGCGGGGACAGGCGCGCCCGGGCGCTCTTTCTCACTAACCATGCTGCGCCATTGGTCGAAGCCATGCGTGCCGAAGCCCTGGCCCTTCATGATGAAGCGCTCGATGGCTTTAGTGAAAGCGAGCAAGTGGCGTTTTCTGATTATGTTGAACGATTTCGCGCCAACCTCTCCCGCCAGAGCGCCGTAATATGAGCGAACAACCACCAGCCTCATCATCAACAACTTCGCCGCGCCGATGGCCGCGTATCACCCTGATGCTATCACTGCCTGTGCTGCTCCTCATTGTCGGCGTCTATTTGTGGCTGACCAGCGGCCATTCAGTATCGACCGACAATGCCTATGTTCAGCAAAACAAAGTGTCGATCTCCGCCGAAGTCGGTGGACGCATCACCGAAGTTACGGTTCATGAAAACCAACGCGTCAATGTTGGCGATTTATTGTTCCGCATCGACCCCGCGCCCTATCGCATTGCTCTGGAATCGGCGGACGCGGACATTGCCGCCGCCGAAGCACGTGTAACGACGATGGAAATTACCGCCGGGTCGATGGACGCCGACATTCGCACTGCCCGCGATGCAGTGCGCTTTGCCGAGGCAAACCTCGCCCGCGAACGCGCACTCATGGACCGTGGTTTCAACACCCGCGCACGGCTCGATACCGCAGAATTGCGCCTGACCGAAGCACGCGGGCGCTTGGCCGATGCGCAAATGGCGGCAACCCGCGCTGATGCACAACTGGCGACGGGCGCGAGCCGCCCCGGCATCAACCCCGGCTTGCTAAGTGCACGAGCGCGGCGTGAACAGGCGCTGCTCAACCTGTCTCGCACCGAAGTGCGCGCTCCGGTTGCGGGGATCATCAGCCAGTCGGAGCGATTACAAGTCGGTCAAGCCATTGTCACCGGCCTGCCGTCGGTCAGCATCGTCGTCGATGAAAGTAGCTGGGTCGAAGCCAATTTCAAGGAAACTGATTTGGGCCGTATGCGCGTGGGACAACGTGCAACGGTCGAAATTGATGCCTATGATGGCCTTGCGCTCACGGGTCATGTCGTCAGCATCGGCGCAGGCACGGGCAGCGAGTTTTCGGTTTTGCCCGCGCAAAATGCAACGGGTAACTGGGTCAAAGTAACCCAGCGCGTTCCAGTGCGGATTGCCATTGATGGCACCCCGCCGCGAGCGATGATTGCAGGACTTTCGGCCCATGTTCGCGTCCAGTTTGATGATAGAGAATAGCGGCAATGGCATCCGCCGTTCCACCTGAAATCGACGAACCCGCCCTCCCCGTCCGTCACCGCGCCTTGTTGATGATAGCAGTTATGGGCGCGTCGGTGGTGCAGTTCCTCGACGCCACCATCGCCAACGTCGCCATCCCGCACATGCAGACCAGCCTAGGCGCGACGATGGACAGCGTCACATGGGTGCTAACCAGTTTTATCATAGCCAGCGCGGTCGCAACACCGATTGTTGGCTGGCTCGCCGATCGTGTCGGATCGCGCAACCTTTTCCTCGTCGCGGTGGCGGGCTTCACCATCATGTCGATGTTGTGCGGGGCCGCCGTCAACCTCTCCACTATGGTCGCATTCCGTATTGGTCAGGGCATCTTCGCTGCGATGATTGGGCCATTGTCGCAGTCGATCATGATGGACATCTCCCGGCCCAGCCAACAGGCAAAGGCAATGGCCGTTTGGGGTATGGGGGTGATGATCGCACCGATTAGCGGGCCGATGCTCGGCGGCTGGCTGACCGAAAGTTATAGCTGGCGCTGGGTGTTCTACGTCAATCTGCCCGTTGGCTTACCCACACTGGCACTATTGTGGTGGCTATTGCCCAGCCGACCTATCACGCGCCGCCGCCTCGATTATTGGGGCTATGCAATGTTCGCGCTTGGGCTTGGTGCGTTGCAACTGATGCTTGATCGCGGCCAGAGCGAAGACTGGCTTTCTTCCCCCGAAATCATCGTCGAAGCTATGGTCGCAGGGGCATGCCTGTGGATATTTGGCGTTCATATGATGACCGCAAAGGCACCGCTGTTTCCGTCCGCGCTCATCCGCAACACCAATTTCATGACCAGCCTTGTGTTCATGCTGATGATGGGGGTCGTGCTGATAGCGCTGTCGGCACTGTTACCGCCGATGCTGCAAAACCTGTTCGGCTATTCGGTGTTTGACACGGGGTTGATGATGGCTCCGCGCGGGGCAGGTGTGCTCATTTCGATGGTCATTGCCACACGGCTAATCGGCACTGTCGGCCCGCGCATATTGATTGCCAGCGGATTTGCCATCGCTGCGGCGTCGCTATGGGTCATGAGCGGCTGGTCGCTCGACGTCGATTGGCACATGGTCGTGTGGACGGGCCTGTTTCAGGGGATGGGGATGGGGTTGTGTTTCATGCCGCTCAACGTCCTCGCCTTCTCGACCATCCCGCCGCACCATCGCACTGATGGTTCGGGGTTGATGAACCTGTTTCGATCTTTGGGCGCGAGTGTGGGCATATCGTTGATGACGACGATGTTGGCGCGTAATATCCAGACCAGCCATGCCGATCTGGCCGCGCATGTGACGCCGTATAACATCCCCGGCGTGGATCTGTCGTCGGCCGAACGATTGGGCGAATATGGTGATGCAGTGCTGGTGACGCTCAACGCCATGGTCAACAGGCAAGCCGCGATGATCGCCTATATCGACGATTTCTGGATGATGGCATTGATTGTCGCGGCGTGCGTGCCGCTCATCTTTCTAGCAAGGGAGCCAAAGGGCGCAAGCGTCACCCCGCCGATGAGCGAGTGATTATGCACGCAGTTGCAAACCCTTTTGCTGCATCCGCCACAGCGCCATCTCGATGCGGTCCTGCCCAAAGAATGGCTCGCCATCAAACACCAGCGTCGGCACACCCCAATGCCCTGCGGTCTCCAGCGCCACTTGATTGGCAGCGATTTCTGCATCGAGCGCCGCTGCATCACTGATCGCCTCGGCATCCAGCGCCGCCATGTCGAGGCCCGCTCGTGCCGCCGCACCAGCCAAATGAACGCCCTCGTGCCAATTCTCCGCCCCGCCCCAGATCAGGCGCGATACTTCGTCACAAAAGGCTAGGCTTTGCCCGCGCCGCGCAGCCGCCTGTCCGGTGCGCGTCAGGCGATAGATATAGGGCTGCTCCGCCGCGATCTTGCGCGTCATCATGTCCTGAACGATCGGGTCGGGGCGCGGTGGGCCGAACGGAATGCCGTGGAACTGCGCGACGCGGAACATATCGATCATCGTGTAGCGCAGCCAATTGGGGTGGTTGCGTTCAAAGAATGTCGGCTCGCGGATCGCCAGCGGATAGACGGGGCGCAGAGTGATGGTGAGGTCATACTCCGCCGCCAACGCCCGGTATCGCCGCGTCGCCAGATAGCTGTATGGCGAACGGAATGACCAGAACAGATCGGCAGTCAGTGTCACACCCTCACCCCTTCTTCAAATGCCGCCGTCCCAGCAATTCGGCGATTTGCACCGCATTGAGCGCCGCGCCTTTGCGCAGGTTATCGCTAACGCACCACAGCGACAAGCCATTCTCGATCGTCGGGTCTTCGCGAACGCGCGAAACAAATGTCGCATCGTCGCCCGCGCACTCCACCGGGGTTGCATAACCACCATCTTCGCGTGCGTCGATCAGCATTACGCCCGGCGCTTCGCGCAGGATATTCTGTGCATCCTCGGCCGACAGCTCATTCTCCAGCTCGATATTCACCGCTTCGGCATGGCCGACGAACACCGGCACCCGCACACAGGTCGCGTGAACCTTTATCTTTGGATCAAGGATTTTCTTGGTCTCGACGACCATCTTCCATTCTTCCTTGGTCGATCCATCGTCGAGGAAGCTGTCGATGTGCGGGATAACGTTGAACGCAATCTGTTTGGTGAACTTTTGTATCCGCTTCTCATCATTAACAAAAATGGCGCGGGTCTGTTCGAACAGCTCGTCCATTCCTGCCTTGCCTGCGCCGCTGACCGATTGATAGGTTGAAACGACGATACGCTTGATCGTTGCGGCGTCATGCAGCGGCTTGAGCGCGACCACCAGCTGCGCAGTCGAGCAATTGGGGTTGGCGATGATATTCTTGGCGCGATAGCCATCAATCGCGTCCGCGTTCACCTCTGGCACGATCAGCGGCACATCGGGGTCCATCCGGTAAAGCGAGCTGTTATCGATCACCACGCACCCCGCCGCCGCCGCGATGGGTGCATAGATGGCGGTCGCTTCTGACCCAATGGCAAACAGCGCGATGTCCCAGCCAGTCCAATCGAAATGCTCGATGTTCTGGACCTTGGCCACCTTGCCAGTTTCGCCCAGATCGCACGTCTCGCCGACCGAGCGCGAAGAAGCCAGCGCCGCCAATTCGTCAATCGGGAACTCGCGTTCATAAAGGATGTTGATCATTTCGCGGCCGACATTGCCCGTCGCGCCCGCGACCACTACCCGATAACCCATTTTCTTATCCTTATATTCGACATCACAGCAAAAAGGCCGGAACCCTGTGTCGGATCCCGGCCTTTTAGGCATTTCGTTCGCACGAGCGGGACCGGACTATTCGCCCGTTTTAATGTCCCCGCGCGTGTCGCGGCGTTCGGCGATCCGTGCCGATTTACCACGGCGACCGCGCAGATAATACAGCTTGGCTCGCCGTACAGCGCCCTTGCGGACGACTGTGATGCTTTCAACGTTCGGCGAATAGAGCGGAAATACGCGCTCTACGCCTTCGCCAAAGCTGATCTTGCGGACGGTGAAGTTCGACCCGATGCTCTTGTTCGAACGCGCAATACATACGCCCTCATAGGCCTGAACGCGGGTGCGCTCACCCTCGACCACGCGCACGCCGACGCGCAACGTGTCTCCGGGGCGGAAATCTGGGATCGTTTTGCCTTCCATCGCCTTGGCGACTTCTTCGGCCTCGATAGTCTGTAGGAGGTTCATACCTCTTCCTCTTTCTCATACTGCGCACCAGAGGCAGGCTGGGCCCGAGCGCCAATGTGGCGCTCCCAAAGGTCCGGCCTGCGTAACCGTGTATCGACCTCTGCCTGGTGTTTCCGCCAAGCAGCGATCTTCGCATGATCCCCCGATCGCAGAACTTCAGGGATCATCCGCCCTTCCCATATTTGAGGTCGGGTGTAATGGGGATATTCAAGGAGACCGTTCTCAAACGACTCCTCATCACCACTCGAAGCCGCGCCCATTACGCCGGGAAGCAGCCGAATGCAAGCGTCGAGCAGCATCAACGCACCCATCTCTCCGCCCGAAAGGATGATGTCGCCCATGCTGACCAGTTCAATCTGCGGCCGGGCGTCGAACAACCGCTCATCAAATCCCTCGAACCGGCCACACAATATGGTGACGCCGGGGCAGCTGGCCAGTTCGCGGATGCGCGATTGCGTCATCGGTGTGCCGCGCGGTGTCATTGCGAGGATGGGAGCATCAGGCTGATTTGTGGCCGCATAGTCCACCGCAGCGCTGAGCACATCGGCGCGCAGTACCATGCCTGCGCCGCCGCCCGCAGGCGTGTCATCAACGGTGCGGTGCTTATCCGTCGCAAAGTCGCGGATTTGAATCGGGTGGCACGACCATTTCCCCTCCTCCAGCGCACGGCCAGCCAGCGACACGCCGAGCGGCCCTGGAAACATCTCTGGGTAGAGGGTGAGGATTTGGGTTTGGAAGGTCACGGCTCGAACCATTCGCCCTTTTCGATCACGGCTGCAATATGGCCAAGCTCGAGTCGTTCAAATTTGTGAGAAGGCCAGTAGCCACTCCAATATCCCCATTTTAGGCGATTATAGATATTGCTGAATGGCCAGCCGAATGTCTTTTCGCTGCCTTCCGTAAAACGATGCCAAGGCCACTCATACACAAAACCCCCGAACAAACTCGCCAATTCGGCTTCAAAATCCCAAACGCCCACGCCATACAAGTGCATGTCCTGATCGAGTGCCGAGTTTGGCGACAGTTTAGCTACCTCGATACCGCAACATAGTTCTGCAATCTCCATCACGCGATCAAGTTTGCCGTCGCTCATCAAACCGTCCAATTCTCTAGCCTAAGCCCCGGCACATCGGCGAAGTCGGCCTCGTTGTTAGTCACGACAATGGCGTCAATGCTCAGCGCGTGCGCCGCAAGTAGGCGGTCAAACCGTGCACGTTTAAAGGGCAGCTTTGCGTATGCGCGGGCTGCTGCTTCGTCAAACGGCAGCAGCGGTATCGAAGCAAGAAAAGCATTCAGCGCGTCTGATGGTGGTGGCTTCCCCAATTGTGAGCCAAGCGCAATCTCGGCAAAACTGATTGCTGAAATACCAATCTCGCCTGGGTGGCAGCGCTCGATGTGACGGTTAACCTGCGAATTGGCATCAACCATCGCGTAGATGCTACTGTCTGCGTCAATCAGATAGCGGGTCACTTACGCTTCGCAGCCTCACGTGCAGCAATCGTGCTGGGCCGTTCCTCAAACTCACGAAGCTCAGGAGGCAGCGGCTTCAGCCAAGGCGCCTTCCCTGCAAACCCGCTGACGTCGATGGTCTTGCGCACTTCTGCTGCGGGTTCAAAGGCAAAGCCGCGCGCTTCCTCACGCACTATCATCTCGGCCCCTTCGCTCAACCCAAGCGCCTTTGGTAGGCGTAGCGCCAGAGAATTACCCGACTTGAAAACCTTGGCACGATATTCTTTGCCCATGGCAATGCTCCGTATATACGCAATGTATATACTATGCCGCCCAATCGGCGTCAATCACGACCCCGGCATCCCCCCACTCCGGCACAGCATCCTTAGTCATCGGCACCATGAAGCGTTTGGGTTTTTCGCCCTGAGCAGCGGGGCGTTCAATCTCAAGCACGTCGCCCGCGCCGAAATTATCTACCAGCACGACAGTCCCCAGCGTTTCGCCAGTCGATGAAACGGCGGGCAGCCCGATCAGGTCGTGGTGATAATATTCGCCCTCGCCCAATTCTGGCAGCGCGCTGCGCGGGACTATGAGCGCTGTGCCACGCGCGCGCTCTGCAGCGGCGCGGTCTGGGATTTCGGCAAAGCGGGCGATGGCCCCGCCCTTAACCGGTTTGATGCTGGCGAGAGTCAACGCGCCAGCGTTAAAGCTCTTATAGCTTTTTAACGCATCGACGCTCTCGCCGAATAATTTCAGGCGCACCTCGCCGCCCAGCCCATGCGCGCCCGCTATGGCGGCAAGGGTGACTGGGCGGTCGGGGTCACGCACGGCTGATTAACCCTCTGCTTGTTCTTCGCTAGCTTCTTCAGCAGGCGTTTCTTCAGCGGCTGGAGCAGCTTCCTCAGCAGCAGGCGCTGCGTCTTCGGCGACGGCTTCTTCAGCTGGGGCAGCTTCTTCAGCGGCAGGTGCTGCCTCCTCGGCGACAGGTATAACTTCCTCTGCCACAGGTTCTTCCGCCACAGGCGTTGCTTCTTCGGCTACTGCTTCAACCGGAGCGGCCTCTTCCACCACTGGCGTTTCTTCAACAGCAACTTCTTCAACTGCCACGACTTCTTCGACGACGGGCTCTGGTGCTGGAGCAGCGGCGGCTTCTGCAGCAGCGGCGGCCTTGGTTGCGCGCTCTTCCAAACGCTCCTTGGCATTGGAGCCAGGTTCGCCCTTGTTCGGGTTGTTGCGTGGCGCGCGCTCTTTGACGCCAGCAGCGTCGAGGAAACGGGCTACGCGATCGCTTGGCTGCGCGCCAACGCTGACCCAATGGGCGGCGCGCTCGGTGTCGAGCTTAACGCGCTCAGGATTGTCCTTGGCGAGCAGCGGATTATAGCTGCCGATCCGCTCGATGAAACGGCCATCGCGCGGCGCGCGAGCGTCGGCGACGACGATCTTGTAATAGGGGCGCTTTTTCGAACCACCGCGAGAGAGGCGAATGCTGGTTGCCATAGTATTTTCTTCCTTTTCTAACTTTTCAATCATCGCACACATCAATGGTGTGATGAAATTAAACGATTGATATTACGCTATTTTTTACCTAGTAAATTTTGCAGTTCCGGGGGCAATCCGCCCATCCCGCCGGGGCCGCCACCAAGGCCAGGCAAGCCGCCACCCATCGGATTAGCACCTCCGCCACCCATCAGGCCGCCCATACCGCCACCCCGGCCGAACATCGCGCCAAGCCCTTTTAGCCCACCCATTTTTTTGAGGCGTTTCATCGCGCCCTCCATCTCCTGATGCATTTTGAGCAGCTTGTTGACGTCCTGCACCTGCGTGCCCGACCCCTTGGCGATACGGATTTTGCGTTTGGCGTTGATGATCGCGGGGCGGGTGCGCTCCACCAAGGTCATCGAAGTGATGATCGCGTCCATCCGCAGCAGCACCCGTTCGTCCATCGCGCTGCTGGCCATCGCGGCTTGCGCTTTTTTCAGGCCGGGGATCATCCCCGCAATCGCGCCAAGGCCGCCCATCCGGCGCATTTGGCCAAGCTGCGCGCGCAAATCGTTGAGGTCGAACTGACCCTTGGCGACGCGCGCCGCCATCCGCTCGGCTTCGTCCAGCTGAATCGTCTCGGCGGCACGCTCAACCAGACTGACGACATCGCCCATGCCCAATATGCGCTGCGCAACGCGCGCGGGGTGAAAGGGTTCGATGGCATCGAGTTTTTCACCGGTTCCGGCGAACTTGATCGGCTTGCCCGTCACAGCGCGCATCGACAGCGCCGCACCGCCGCGCGCATCGCCGTCCATCCGCGTCAAAACCACACCTGTCAGGGCAATGTCGTCGGAGAAACGCTGTGCCACCTGCACCGCGTCCTGCCCCGTCAATGCATCGACAACGAGCAAAGTTTCAGCGGGCCGTGCCTCTGCCTCGACAGCGCGCATTTCGTCCATCAACTGCTGATCGACATGGAGCCGCCCAGCCGTGTCGAGCATCAGAACGTCATAGCCCTGAAGCTTGGCCGCTTGCAGCGCGCGTCGCGCAATATCGACCGGCTGTTGCCCAGCAACGACGGGCAATGTCGCCACATCAATCTGGGTACCGAGCACCGCCAACTGTTCCTGAGCGGCAGGGCGATTGACGTCGAGCGACGCCATAAGAACCTTTTTGCCCTCTTTTTCCCTGAGCCGCTTGGCCAGTTTAGCAGTCGTCGTGGTCTTGCCCGACCCCTGAAGGCCGACCATCATAATGACCGCTGGCGGGACAACATCGAGCAACAAATCGCTGGTCGTCGAGCCCAGCATCTCGGTCAGCGCGTCGGAGACGATCTTAACAACTTGCTGACCCGGCGTGATGGATTTCAGGACATTATGGCCGATGGCAAGGTCCGTGACCTGATCGACAAAGCTGCGTACGACGGGCAGCGCCACGTCGGCTTCGAGCAGCGCCACGCGGATTTCGCGCATCGCTTCGCGCACATCGGCTTCGTTCAGCGCGCCACGCCCGCGCAGACGGGCAAAGACATCGCCAAGGCGTTCGCTCAAACTATCGAACATGTCTCTATCCTTCCGGCAGTTCTGGCATACCAGAACCGACAAAACGCGAAAAACGCCGGCGGACGAAAACTCGTCGGCCAGCGTGGCTTTTGTCCGCACTTTTCCGGTATATCGGAGCTGCGAACCGCACGCCATTAGTCGGTTGACTGGCCATTGGCAAGGGTTTCTCCATACTGGCGCATGAATTAACTATGTTGACATGTTTTCGCACTAAATTGCTTCCAGTAAAGCGTGAGGCACTGGACGATGAATTTTGACGCCCGTGACAACGGTAGTATCAACACTTCGCAAGAAGTGGAGCATGAGCCGCCTGTTGCCGGGCAGGATTTCGTCGTTGGCGGCATTACGCTGTCGGCCATTTTGCTGTTGGTGGGCACGGGCACATCGTGGGTCCATTCGCTAACCGGCATCGCCGACATGATCGGCAGCAGCCGAGAGGCGATAACCAGCACTTTATTGCTCAACATCGCGTTGATCCTGTTTGGCTGGCGCCGATTTCGGGATTTACGCGCCGAAGTTGAAAAACGGACCAGTGCCGAGGCCCAAGCACGCTATCTTGCGATGCGCGACCCGATGACCGGATTCCTCAATCGCCGCGCCTTTGCCGACGCCGCAGCGGTGAACATGAAATTATGGCGTGAAAACGCGATGGTGCCTGCCGCACTGGTAATCGACATTGATGCATTCAAAAGCATCAACGACCTGTTCGGTCATGCCAGCGGCGATCATGTGATATTGGTTACCGCCCAGCGCATAGTCGAATGTTGCCCCCCCGAGGCTATTGTAGCGCGATTGGGGGGCGACGAATTTGCAATATTATTGCCAAAACGCCCGGACGAAACATTGCTAGACGATGTTGGCGATATGCTGACCCATGCATTGTCTGAACCTATTGCGGTTGACGGCAATACGGCGGCAACCAGTTCGTCGATTGGAGGTGCCGCCGCAATATCTGACAATGAGACGCTCGACACGCTGTTACGCCACGCCGATTCGGCAATGTACCGCGCCAAAAAAATGGGCCGCTGTCGTTACGAGCGTTTCAACGAAGAAATGGGCTATGCGCTCGATCAACGCGATTTGATAGAACGCGGGCTGCGTCAGGCCCTCACCAATGACGACATATACCCCGCCTATGAACCATTGATCAACCTCGCCACCGGCGACGCTGTTGGGTATGAAATGCTGGCGCGTTGGGATTCAGCCACATTAGGGTCTATTCAGCCAACCGAGTTTATTGCCGTAGCAGAGGCATCTGGTTTGATAGGCACATTGTCCGATCAATTATTCCGCAAGGCCATGAACGAGGCTGCTCAATGGCCGAGCGAGCTCAGCCTGTCGATCAATGTATCACCGTTGCAGTTGCGCGACCCATGGTTTGCGCAAAAGATATTGCGCTTGCTCACCGAAACGGGTTTTCCGGCAACGCGGCTGATTCTCGAACTGACCGAATCGGCGATTGTTGATAATATCCCGTTGGCGCAGGCGGTGTTCACCAGCTTGCGTAATCAGGGCATCCGGATTGCGCTTGACGATTTCGGCACAGGCTATTCGTCCGTTGCCAGCCTGCGCGCGCTGCCGTTTGACAGTATCAAGCTCGATCAGGAGTTTGTGACAAAGATGGGTTCGGATCCCGAACGAGCCGCCATTGCCGAAGCCGTCTTGCAACTTGGGCAATCACTTGGGCTGCCGGTGGTGGCCGAGGGGATTGAAAGCCTTGCTATCGCCCAGCGGTTGAACGGTCTCGACTGTGCAACGGGTCAGGGGCACTATTTCAGCAAAGCGATGAGCCACGATGCGGTGATGCTTCATCACAACCCGGCATTGGCGGGGCAGGCAAAATCGGCCTGATTCAGGCCGCAAAGGCACGGCATGGTCAGTGGACATTGCCCTAGTCGCTCCCTACATCAACGCCCATGAATGGCGAGTTCATCAAGATGCACGGACTGGGCAATGATTTTGTCGTGATCGACACGCGCGTGGATGCGGTCTCAATCACGCCGACGCGCGCGCGCGCCATTGCCGACCGCCACACAGGGATTGGCTGCGACCAACTCATCATCATCGAACCATCAACCCGCGCCGATGTGCGCATGCGGATATGGAATGCTGACGGCGGCGAAGTCTCCGCTTGTGGCAACGCTACACGCTGTGTTGCTAGGCTGATCGGCGGTTCCCCCAGTATCGAAACCGCAGGCGGTATAGTGTCGGCGTCTGCGGGCGGCGCGCTTGTGTCCGTCGCCTTTCCCGAGCCACATTTTGACGCAGCCGACATTCCACTGGCTTATGCCATGGACACAATGGCAATGCCCGTCGGTTGGGAGGGTTTAGATCAGCCGATGGCGGTCAATGTCGGCAACCCGCATCTGGTTTTTTTTGTCGATGACCCGGACGCGATTGAGCTTGAGCGGCTTGGCCCGCTGATCGAACATGACCCGCTGTTCCCCGAACGGATCAACGTCAATGTAGCCAGCGTCACGGGCGCCGCGTCAATTACCCTGCGCGTGTGGGAACGGGGAAGCGGCCTGACCCGCGCGTGCGGCACGGGCGCAGTGGCAACCGCACTATGCGCTATCAAATCACGCCGCTGTATTGGCCCTGTCACCGTCGCCCAGCCCGGCGGCGATTTGCTGATCGACTGGCCGGGCCATGGCCCCGTGACGATGCACGGCCCGGCTACCGAGGTCTATCGTGGGCAGACGGATTGGGCCAATTTCGGATGAATTGGCTGGACGGCGCGCTATTGTTACGCAAAAGGGCCGCATGAGCGAGCCAGCATCACAAACCCAATCATGGTCCGACCGCATGATCGGCGGGTTCAAACGCACGTCCGACCGCCTGTCCGAAAACCTGTCGGGGCTGTTTGCTGGCGGCAAGCTTGATGACAGGGCGCTCGACGCCATCGAAGACGCGCTGATCGTTTCCGACCTCGGCCCACGCATGGCCGCCCGCATTCGGACACGGCTATCATCAACGCGTGCGGGCGACGGTAGCGAAGCGGGAGTGCGCGCGCTCATCGTCGATGAAATCGCTGCGTCGCTGGCTCCCGTGGCCAAGCCGCTTGAGGTCATAGCATTCCCGCGCCCGCACATCATATTGGTGGTCGGGGTCAATGGCTCTGGCAAGACCACGACCATCGCCAAGCTGGCGCACCTGTTCGTCGAACAGGATTATGGTGTGATGCTCGCGGCGGGCGACACATTTCGCGCGGCGGCTATCGGCCAACTGAAAGTGTGGGCGGAGCGGGTTGGCGTCCCCATCGTCACCGGGCCAGAGGGCGGCGACGCTGCGGGTCTGGTGTTCGACGCGGTCAAACAGGCGACGGCACAAGGGATCGACGTGCTAATCGTCGATACCGCAGGGCGGCTCCACAATAAACGCGAGTTGATGGACGAACTGGCCAAGATCAAGCGCGTGCTCGGCCGCATCAACCCGGCCGCACCGCATGACGTCGTGCTGGTGCTTGACGCGACAACGGGGCAAAATGCGCTGGCGCAGATCGAGACATTCCGCGAATTGGCCGGCGTTACCGGTCTTGTCATGACCAAGCTCGACGGCACCGCGCGCGGCGGCGTTCTGGTCGCTGCGGCGGAGCAGTTCGGCCTACCCATTCACGCCATCGGGGTGGGAGAAAAGATTGACGATTTGCGCCCCTTTGATGCGCGCCAACTGGCGGACGCGATAGCAGGAAGGCTGAAATGAGCGAAGAATTACCGCAAGACGTGGTGGAGGCTGCGGGCGTTAGGGACATAGGCGCACCCGCGCACCCCGCATGGCTGCCCTATGCCATCGACTTTGGGCCGCTTTTGGTGTTTTTCCTGACCTTTCGCTTGGCAAAGGGTGACGGGGCTTTTGGTGCCACGGCGGGCGCGATCAAAGCAACTGGTGCGTTCATGGTCGCCATCATCATCGCGATGGCGGTGTCACAGTGGAAGCTCAAGAAAATCTCACCGATGCTGTGGATGTCAGCGATCTTGGTGCTGGGGTTTGGCGCATTGACGATCTATTTCCACGACGCGCGCTTCATCCAGATTAAACCGACCGTCATTTATGCCGGCTTTGCAGCGCTGCTCTTGGGCGGATGGCTGCGCGGGCGGCCCTTGCTCAAATATCTGCTACAGGCCGCCTATGATGGCCTGAGCGACGCGGGGTGGCTCAAACTGTCGCGCAACTGGGGGCTGTTTTTTGTCGCCATGGCCGCCATCAACGAAGCGATGCGCGCGACGATGAGCTTTGACGATTGGCTGACCGCAAAGGTGTGGGGGGTGACCATCCTCTCCGTCTTGTTTGCGATGAGCCAGGTTCCGCTCATGCTGCGTCATGGGCTGGCGATTGGTGAAGCGGAGAGTGGAGATTAGCGGCTGCGCAGGTTGCTCAATTCGACCTTTGCCGAGGCAATCACCGCGCGGGCAATGCCGACAAGGCGATTTTTGTTGAACAGTTCGAGCGTATAGAGCGGCGCGCAATCATCCATCCACGCGGATTTGTAATCGCTGTCGCCTGTGCCAAAATCGACCCGCGCCACATGATCGACGTCGATGACATGTTCGAACATTTTTGCGCTGAGCAGCGTCCCCGGCGAATGGCCAACCGCGCTCACCCGGTGCGCGACCTTGTGCGCAATCGCGGTGCCGTTTTCACAGGTCCAGAATTGCGCAGCGACGGCCTCACCGTCGATATAGCCGATGCCAAGCCGCAACGTGCCTGCAGCGCCTTCGCTTTGCGCCATGGCGCGCAAGAAACCCATCGCACCTTCTTGGGGTTTCCAGCTTTGGGCATAGATGGCTTCATAGTCCACCCATGCATCTTCATCGAAGTGCGTAGAGATTTGCGTGATCATATTGGCCTTGGCGCCCTTGCTCTTGACCGTTTTACGTAACCGCCCCGGTCTGGCGCCCCAATAGTCGGCAAAGCGCATCCCCGCGACATTGGCTGTCCAGTTGCAATCGCTCGTCTGGGGAACGGCGGCCCAACCTGCTCGGCGGAACGCACGGGCAGTCAATGTGCAATCGGCCCCACGCATCGGAGAGAGGCGTATCATCGACACCCGTTCGCGTAATTGCGCCGCGACATTGGCAATCAAGCGCGTCTGTTCAGCCAAATCTGGCTGGCCCGTAAACACTGGGCGAAAGGCTAAAGTATACCAGCTGCCCAGACTTTGCGCGTGCCCTTTGTCATCAACGCTCAGGAACAGCCAGCAATCGCCCTTCTGGCCGCTTGCGCGCGCGACCAAAGGCCGCCCCGCCTGCGGGCATTGCGCCAATGTGCGGTCAAACCATTCGTAGCGATCGAAGATGGAGGATAAGCCTTCGCGCTCTAGTTCATGCTGCGCGAGCAGCGCCGCATCGGCAAAATTATCAAAGACATGCGCCATCATCATGCAGCCGCGAATAGTCCAAGCGCTGTTACCAAAGCGCTAACAATGACGCACCTCACGCATCAATTTAACCGGATATTGACCTGCTTGGCGGCATAGACTCGGTGATGGACGCACAGCTCGAACAATCGCCTTATCGCACGCTCGATGGCATTCGCGGAATCGCCGCAACCATCGTCATGACACGGCATTTACCCGACATGTTCGGGCGGTTCACCTTCCCCAGCTGTTATTTGGCGGTCGATCTGTTTTTCGTGCTGTCGGGTTTTGTCATCGCCAACGCCTATGGTGCGCGCTTGGGCGGCGGCATGGGCACATTGGAGTTTATGCGCATCCGCATGATCCGTTTCTATCCGCTCTACTTGCTCGGGTTTCTGATCGGCATCGTTGACGTGGCATATCGGATGGTTAGCGGCGGGGGCGGCGCGTGGAGCGGTATCGGCCTGTCGCTGGCACTCATCGCGGGGCTGTTCATGCTGCCCTCCCCATCCTCTCCCGCCTCCTCATCACTTAGCGGCGGGCTTTACCCGATGAATACACCAAGCTGGTCCTTGGGCTTCGAGGTCGCGGTCAATATCCTCTATGGCTTCATCCACCGCTGGCTTTCGACCAAGGTCTTGCTCGGCATCGTAGCTGTCTCAGGCCTCGGCCTGCTGCGCTATATATTGTCCTATGGGTCGGTCAATTTCGGCGATTCATGGGAAACTATTCTAGCGGGAACCGCGCGGGTCTGTTACTCCTTCTTCGCCGGAGTGCTGGTCTGGCGTTGGCGCGGCGCGCGCAGCGTCAGTTCGATGGGTGCGCTCATCATCGCGGCCATCGTTGGCCTGTTGCTGATGTCACAGATTGAGGCCGCGATGTTCGATTTCGCGATGGTGATCATCGGCTTCCCCGCCATCGTCTGGGCCGCAGCCCGGGTCGAGCCGGGGCGGCGTATCGCACCCGCCTTCATCAAGCTCGGCCTTGCATCCTACGGCGTCTATGTGCTCCACACGCCATTGGGCCGCATCATCGAACAGACCGCGAAAAATAGCGGCACGGCCATCCCCATCCCCGTGGCCGGCATCGCTTTCATCATCGCGCTGACGGTGTTGGTGTTGTGGATTGATCGCGTTTTCGACCAGCCTGTGCGGCGCGCATTGCTGCGTGCTACGGCGAAATCAACACGCGCCAAAGCATTGCCCGCAGGAGCCTAGTCGCTTATACAGTCCTCAATATTCAGACGCTTCGTTAGCAAGCGTCGATATTTGAGGGGAAATATGATGGCGAAGTTTTTTGGAAACCTCCACGCGGTGATGGCGGTTGGGCTGCTCGCGGCAATTGCGCTGATGTATTACGTCGCTGGCGATATGATCACCGTGCCTAGCATTATGCGTTGGCTTCACCTGTTTTTCGGCGTGACATGGATCGGCCTGCTTTATTATTTCAACTTTGTGCAGATTCCGACGATGCCCAGCATTCCTGCCGAGCTCAAACCCGCAATCAGCAAACATATTGCCCCCAAAGCCTTGTTCTTTTTCCGTTGGGGTGCCGCACTTACGGTGCTGACTGGCCTTGCGATCGCTGGCCAGCCAGGGGTGGGTTCACCTTCGTATTTGGTACAAGCGTTATCGCTTGAACAGCCCTACCGCCTGATCGGCATTGGTATGTGGCTGGCGCTCATCATGGCGTTCAACGTATGGTTCATCATCTGGCCAGCTCAAAAAAAGGCGCTGGGGATTGTTGAGGCGGACGATGCGACCAAGGCTGCGGCAGGTGTTCGCGCGATGATGTTCTCGCGCCTCAACACGCTGCTGTCGCTGCCGATGTTCTATGCAATGGTCAGCGCCAATCACGGGTGATTGGCTAGGGGGTCAGCGCCAATCACGGGTAGGCACGTCGTCATTGCGAGGAGCGTCAGCGACGAAGCAATCCAGTATTATGTGCGCAATCGCCTCTGGATTACTTCGCTCCGCTCGCAATGACGAACTTTATGAAAAAGCCTTAAGCCGCTATTCCATGCTTCTTCATCGTGTGGCGTAATTGGTCATAGCTAAGCCCCAGCGTCGTCGCGGTCGCGCGCTGGTTGTAACGGCACCGCGCGAACGCCGCCTCAACCAGCCGCTTTTCATAAGCGTCAACCGTGGCGCGAAGGTCCGCGCACATATCGCTAATGGGCGGAGCAGGCAGCGCACTCTCGTCGCTCGTTTCGCGCTGTGTCGCGCGCGCGGGGGCATCAACACCGTTCGCGCCCGGTCGCCACGGACTGGCGAAGGGGTCAAATGTTATCACATCGACGGGCCGCCCCGGCTCCATCCAGCGATAGACCGCACGCTCGACCACGTTGCGCAATTCGCGGACATTGCCCGGCCAGTCGTGCGACTCAAGCATCACACTCGCCTGCGGTCCCCAACCCGGCCAGCTTTCCCAGCTTAGTTCGGTCGCCATCCGCCGCGCAAAATAATCCGCCAGCACCAATATGTCGCCTTCGCGCGCACGCAGCGGCGGCAGCGTGATGACTTCGAACGATAGCCGATCGAGCAAATCGGCACGAAACCGCCCCTGATCGACCATGTCGGGCAAATGCTCGTTGGTCGCCGCGACAATCCGGCAATCAACCTGCACCGGTTTTGACGCGCCGATCCGTGTCACTTCGCCATATTCGACCGCACGCAAAAGGCGCTCCTGCGCCGCCATCGACAGCGTGCCAAGCTCATCAAGGAACAGCGTTCCCCCGTCGGCTTCTTCAAAGCGCCCGGCCCGCGCCCGCGCCGCGCCGGTGAAGGCCCCCGCCTCATGCCCGAATAGCTCGGCTTCGATAAGCGTCTCTGGTAACGCCGCACAGTTCATGATGACCAACGGCCCGTCCCAGCGCGCCGAATGACTATGCAAGCGTTCGGCGATCAATTCCTTACCCGTCCCTCGCTCACCAATCACCAGAACGGGGCGATTAAGCACCGCAGCCGCAGTGGCGCGCTCAACGCTATCGAGAAAGGCGCTCGATTGGCCAATGAAGCGGGTTTCGCGTTCCATACCAACATATGGTGAAAAAACCCACATAAAGGCAAGTGTTTTTTGCTAACTCACCCGCCCCCAACACCAGAAAGGCTGCAATTCTGGCGTTTTCGCAAACTGGCACGGTCCCTGCATTGCATATTGCATGTTCGACACTCCGCCACTTGGGACCAATGACCATGATGCCTTATACGCTCTCCCCCACCCAGCGAGCTTTGATGACATTGAGCCTGTTGGTGCCACTGATTATCGGCTTCAATCAATCAATCTCCCAGCCCTTTTGGGCCCAACTCCCTACTCCGGAGGCGGCGCAAGCCAATATCGGGGTCTCCGCCGGTCAGGTCGTTTGACGCACCTGACCAATGACGGCGCCGGGGCACTTCCCCCCCCTTGCCCAGCCCCGGCGTCGTCATTTTTTACAACCGCACTTCGTTCAACAGGACAAAATCCCATGGGCATTTTCTCTCGCACAGCCGACATTATTGCGGCGAATGTGACCGACCTTCTCGATCGATCCGAAGATCCGGCAAAGATGATCCGCATGATCATTTTTGAAATGAATGAAACATTGGTCGAGGTCCGCGCGTCTGCCGCGCGCACCATTGCCGATCAAAAGGAAATGCGTCGCCACATCACCAAGCTGAATGGCATGCAGGATAGCTGGCGCGAGAAAGCGGAACTGGCGCTGTCCAAGGACCGCGAAGACCTTGCCAAGGCCGCACTCATCGAAAAGCAAAAGGCCGGCGATATGGCCGAGCGTTTATCCGCCGAAATGACGGTGCTCGATGACGCGCTGAAGGGCTATGAAATCGACATCGCCAAGTTGCAGGCCAAGCTGCGCGAGGCGCGCACCCGTCAGTCGAGCATCAACACCCGGCTGGAGTCGGCGGAAAATAAGTTCCGCCTGCGTGAAATGACGCATGGCGAACGCACCAAGGAGGCCTTCTCGCGCTTTGACGAGATGGAGCGCCGCGTTGACCTGGCCGAAGGGCGTGCCGACGCGATGCAGATGGGGGCACCCCCGCGCACGCTCGACGACGAGTTTGCTGATCTGGCTTCGTCCGACTCGGTTGATGCAGAATTGGCCGCAATGAAAGCGGCTGCGGCCAAGAAGGATAAATAAGATGGAAGATATTCTGGTACCCATCATTATTGTTGCCACGCTGTTCATCGGGCTGCCGTGGCTCATCCTCCACCATGTGACCAAATGGAAAACCTCGGCCTCGCTCCCCGTAGAGGATGAGCGTCTGCTCGACGACCTTTATGAGTTTGCGCGCAGGCTGGAGGACCGCATGCACACGGTCGAACGGATTATCGCCGCCGACAATCCCGAGTGGCGCCCCGCGATCCGCAACGACCGCGACATCGAAAGCGACCCGCGCATTGGCACACCGTACGAGAGGAGCAAATAAGATGGAACCGCGCCGCACCAAATATTATCTCGACAAACAAAATGCCAAATGGATGGGCGTCTGTTCGGGTCTGGCCGACTATACCGGCATCGACGTCATGTGGGTTCGCCTAGGCACCGTGTTATTGACGCTGATGGGTGGGTTTCCCTGGACGCTCATCGCCTATGTCGCGGCCGGGATGATGGCGAAACCCAAACCAACGGATCTTTATGTTGATGCCGAGGAGAGCCGTTTCTGGCAGGGCGTCCGCGCCAACCCGGCGCGCTCCACCCGCGATGTCCGCGCGTCATTCCGTGACCTTGACCGCCGCTTGGCCGATGTTGAGTTGTTCTACACCAGCCGCAACACCAGCTTGGCCGATGAAATTGAGAGCCTGCGGTAGAATCTGATGAGTAAAAGTTAATCCGTTCGTGCTGGCTCCCGACGGGTCGCTATCGAAGCACTGTCCTTGTTAGCGGCGGATCAGAAGAAAGGCAGCCCTTCGACAAGCTCAGGGCGAACGGAATTGGTTTATTGCGCTGCGGAAAATAGCAACGCCACGGAGGAGAAAATATTATGTCTTGGGGTGGACCTTCATTTGTCCTCATCATCATTGCGATCAGCACAATCGGCTGGGTCGTCAACAACTGGATCCGCGCGCGTCACGGCTATGCGCTCGAGGATGAGTGGAGCGGCAAGACCCAACCAGGCAATATCGAAGCTGATCGACAGGTCGCACTGCTGACCAACGAGAATGCTGACCTAAAGGGCAAAATATTGCGAATTGAAGAACGCGTCGCGGTGCTCGAACGCATCGCCACCGACAAGAGCCATCGCCTGTCGGACGAAATTGACAGCCTGCGGTAACGCAGAGCGCAGAGAAAGAGCCTGCGGTAACGCAGAGCGCAGAGAAAGAGCCTGCGATAGTGATTTCAAGTCAGATGACTTCATCTGACGACTTGGAAATCACGACATACGAACACGCCGCGAAAGGCGACAAAAGGGAGTAGAGACAATGGACTCAAATACCGCAAACGCCTTGGCACCCATATTTGGCGTGTTGGCCTTTGTATTGCCAATCTGCTGGGTCATCGTCACGCGGATGAAGATCAAGAACGGCTACCCGCTCGAAAACGCGTGGGGCAAAGCCGTCTATCCCAAATCCGCCGATGAAGAGATGGAGCGCATCCGCCTGCTCAGCCAGGAAAATGCCCAGCTGCGCGCCGAAATCGGCTCGATCAAGGATCGCCTCGCCACTGTCGAGCGCATTATCACCGACGCTCCTGCGCGTCTCTCGGATGAAATTGACGCGCTGCGGCGCATTGCGAACTGAGGATAGTCCCATGTCAATCAACCCCCTGCTCATCCCCCTTCTCGCTTTGATGATTCCGATTGTCGCCATTGGCTTTTCCGCGTTCAAACGCTGGATGGACATGAAGGAGCGCCTGCTTGAGCAGCAATCCTCGCTCACCGCCGAAAAGGCCGCGCAATATGCCGCACATACCGAACGGCTCGAACAACGTGTGCGGGTGCTGGAGCGTGTTATCACCGACAGCAGCATCACCGTTGCCAACGAAATTGAAAGCTTGCGCGACCGCGCAGACCATTAACCGAAAGGGCCATCCCCCATGTCTAGCAACCTCGTTCTCATGATCATCGCTATCGTCGCGATCACCACCTTCGGCCGCATTTACCGCGATAAGCACGGCCTCAGCCGCCGCAGTATGGAGCGTGTTGGGCGTCACATGGGTAATGCCATCACGCACGACGATGCCGAAGCGATCGCACTGCGCCAGGAAGTCAAGGCGTTGAAAGACCGTATCGCTGTGCTCGAACGTATCACCACCGACAACCATAGCGCTACGCGACTTGATCAGGAAATCGAGCTTTTGCGCGACCGATAACCATCCCTTCATCCCCCAATAGAAAAGGAAGGCAACCAGCCATGACTGATCTTTCTCTCAACCTTTTGTCCGGCGCCATCGCGCTCACTGCCCTCACTATCGTCAGCCTGATAACATTGCGCGGCTGGCGGCTGTGGGTCGAATTGCGCCGTCACGAGATTGACGTGCGGCCAGCGATGGCCGGCGTGCACGACGACATGCCACCCGCCAACACCGGCAGCCGAATCGAACTTGCCGACCTGCGCGAACGGGTGCGCAAATTGGAAATGATTGCCGCTGGGGTGGATTTGTAACGCGGCTTGCCGTAACACTGGTGGCGCACTATCGCTGCCGCATGACCATCCAAACCCTCGCCGACATCGCCGAAGACTATGCCTTGCTCGATGCCGATGATCGGTACCGCCTGCTGATTGATTTGGGCCGCGCGCTGGAACCAATGCCCGATGCACTCAAAACCGACGCGACGCGGGTAGCGGGCTGTTCGGCGTCGGTTTGGCTCTATCCCACTCAGGCGGATAATAGCGCGCTCCATTATCTGGCGGACAGTAACGCCGCGATCACCAAGGGCATTGTAGCGCTGGTGCTGAGCACGGTTCAGGATAAAATGCCGATGGAGGTGGTCGATACCGACATCATGGCCGCGCTCGCCCCGTTCGACCTATCGAGCCAGTTATCGAGCAACCGGACGCAGGGCATCCCCAATATGATCGCGTTGATACAGGCCAGCGCGGGGCGTTACGCCGACGCCGCTAGGCTTGCCTAGGGGAAGGCCAGAAAGTGACGATATTCGCGCTTTCCTACAGGCTTTACGCCATGGTAAAATGCGCTCTGTTTCACGAATCCGGCTCTTTGAACCTGTTAATCGGCACACATACCTCCCCTCTCCCCTTGCGGGAGAGGGATGCGACGCCTTGCTGAGCCACTTGGCGAAG
>JBBTFY010000068.1:0-7216 GCA_038041635.1 Pseudomonadota bacterium | reverse complement strand
TCCTGAGCGCCTGCAAGGCAGTCGAAGGGGGTTGTCCTTCTATGCGTTCAAGTAAGAGCGGTGCTTCGACAAGCTCGGCACGAACGGACTTAAGGACATGATGCCGCCAATTGCTTCACGCGTATTACTCGACTAGACCAGAACGATGAGCGACACAGAAACATCCCCCATCCAACCGGTCGAGCTGGGCTATCGCACCGTTCTGCGTCTCAGCGCGATACTATATGCAGTTCCTATGGCGGCGGCTGCGATTATCGCTGACCAGCTGTTGCTGCGCGCCAATGCTCTGCCATGGGGCTTTTTAACCGTCTTCGCCCTGTTGATTGCCGCTATCATGGTCATAACGGTGCCGGGACGCAAATATCGCACCCTTGGCTATACGATGGGGGCGGACAATTTGCGCGTGGTGCACGGGATGATGTTTCACACCGATACGGTGGTGCCGTTCGTCCGCGTCCAGCATATCGACGTCGGCCAAGGACCGCTGGAGCGGGCGGCAGGGGTCACGCATCTGGTGGTGCATACGGCGGGAACACATAATAGCATCGTGACATTGCCGGGGCTTAGCCGTGATAATGCAACGGCGATGCGCGATAGCATCCGCGCGCACATCCAGACCGATTTTGCATGAACGAGGCGGCCTTTCCATTGGGTGAGGCACGGCGGCTCCATCCGCTGAGTCTGGTGCTGGGCCTGATGAAAACCGGCCCGCGCATGGTCAATTTTCTGCCCGCGCTGGTCGGCATCGGGGTAAGCGGGCAATGGTGGCTCATCGTCCCGGCGCTGTTGCTGTTCATCATCGTCTCGATGCTGTTTGTGTGGCTGGCTTGGGCGCGCTTCACATGGCGCGTCGATGATGATGACATCGCGATTGCCAGCGGTATTTTCAGCCGCAATGACCGCACTATTCCGTTCGACCGCATCCAGGACGTGTCGATTGAACAGGGGCTGATTGCGCGCGTGCTCGGGCTCGCCACCGTGGGATTCGAGACGGGCAGCGCGGAAAGCGACAAAAAGGACGACGGCAAGTTGAACGGCATATCCTTTGCCGACGCGCAGGCGCTGCGGACGCATATCCGTCGCCACCGGACGGGCGCACCAGTGCCGATTGGCGAAGCGGCAGCCGCGCCGCCTGTGGACATTATGTTGCTGGTTATGACGCCAAAGCGGCTGCTCATCGCGGGGCTGTTCAGTTTTTCGCTGGCGGTGCTCGGTGTGCTGTTCGGCCTGTTTCAGACATTCGACAATTTTCTGCCCTCCTACCCGTTTGATTTTGATTTCTGGCGGGACATGGCGCGCGGAACGTGGGTAGAAAGCTGGGTGCTGCTGCACCGCTGGATAGCCGCCTTGGGCAGCGTGGTCGTGCTGGTGGTGGTTGGGTTGGCGGCTGGCGTCATTCGCACTATGGTCAAGGAATGGGGCTTCGTTCTGGAGCGTAACGCGCGCGGTTTTCGCCGCACGCGCGGGCTGACGACGCGCACCGATGTGACCATCCCCATCGCGCGGGTGCAGGCGGCGATACTGTCCACCGGATTGGCCCGCCGTCACTTCGGCTGGTATGATTTGCGGCTGCAAAGCCTGGCTAATGATGGCAAGGGTGAGCCTGACCATATGGTCGCGCCGCTGGCCCGGATCGGCGAAGTCGATGCGATATTGCGCGAACTCGCACTTGATCGTGCTGGGTATGAGGGCGGCGACGATAGGGCGCACTGGCACCGCTCGCACCCGATTGGAATTGCGCTCGTTCCGCTAATATTGCTGCTCGCCACAGGGCTATCTTTTGCGATAATTTCTACATTTGCGCCGGACTATCTCTGGGCCGTGTGGCTTCCGGCGTTCAGCATCCCGTTCATGGCGCTACTCGGCTGGTTCGATTGGCGGCAAAGGCGCTGGCATTTCGACGGGCAGCTGCTGCACATCACCAAGGGGGTGCTGCGCCGCCGCCACATCATCCTGCCCGCCCGCAATGTGCAAAGCGCGGATGTGAGCGTCGGGCCAATACAAAGGCGGCTTGGATTAGCGTCGCTGATATTTGGCGTTCCCGGCGGCAAAGAGGGTCAGCACGAGGTGGAGGATATTCCGCTTGGCGAAGCCGCCGCATTACGCAAAGAGCTGTTAGCCGCGCGATGAACGAAGCAGCGCCTCTTCCGCCAGCCGCTGACGCTGTGGCGGCGGCTCTTGGCGTCACGCATTCGCTTGGCGGGCAGGCTTGGGCGTGGCGCACCCCCGATGCTGCGACCAGCATAGGGGCACCCGACGACCTGGTAACGCGCATCATGCTCGCGCGCGGCTGTCCGCCCGATCAGCTGGAGGCGTATCGCAACCCGACGATCCGCGCCTTCATGCCCGACCCGGCTATCTTTGCCGATATGGAATGCGCGGCGCAGCGGCTGGCCAAGGCGATAAAGGCAGGCGAAACCGTCGTCATCTTCGGCGACTATGATGTCGATGGCGCGACATCGGCGGCACTGTTGCTTCGCGTGCTGGATGCGCTGGGTCTGCCGTCGCGCGCCTATATCCCCGACCGCCTGCTCGAAGGCTATGGCCCTTCGGCGGATGCGCTGGTGGCGTTAAAGGATAGCGGCGCGTCGCTGGTGGTGACGGTTGATTGCGGTGCGCAGGCGTTTGAGGCGCTGGGGGCCGCACGCGATGCCGGACTCGACGTCATCGTTGTCGATCACCATCAATGCACGACCGCGCTGCCGCCCGCCCTCGCGCTGGTCAATCCCAATCGGCTCGATGAAAGCGCACAAGCGCGCAGCCATGGCCACCTTGCCGCCGTCGGGGTGGCGTTCCTGCTCGGCGCAGCGCTGATCCGGTGCCTGCGCGGGCAGGGCCATTTTGCGGACCGCGATGAGCCTGACCTGATGGCGCTGCTCGACATTGTGGCGCTGGGCACGGTCGCCGATGTTGCCAAGCTGCATGGCCTCAACCGTGCGTTCGTGGCACAGGGGATCAAGGTGATGGCGCGGCGCGGCAATGTCGGGCTGGCGGCGCTCGCCGACGCGGCGCGGCTGACCCGCGCCCCGCAGGCCTATGATCTGGGCTTTGCGCTGGGGCCGCGAATCAACGCGGGCGGGCGCGTGGGGCAGGCCGACCTTGGCGTGCGGTTGCTGACCACGCATGACCCGGAGGAGGCGCGCAGCATCGCCGCAGAGCTGAGCCAGCTCAATGAGGAACGCCGCGCGATAGAGGCGGCGGTGACAGAGCAGGCGTTGGCCATGGCGGATGCGACCGGCAATGCCGCGATCAGCATTGTCGCCGCGCATGGCTGGCACCCCGGCGTCATCGGTATCGTCGCCAGCCGCATCAAGGAACGGATGCGGCGGCCCGCCATCGTTATCGCACTGGGTGAGGACGGCGTTGGCAAGGGGTCGGGGCGCTCGATCGACGGGGTTGATCTGGGCGCAGCGGTGATCGCAGCGCGCGATGCGGGGTTGCTGATTGCAGGCGGGGGGCACGCGATGGCGGCGGGCCTGACCGTCGCGGCGGGCGGCATTCCCGCGCTGACCGAATGGCTGTCGGCGCGGCTGGAGCGCGATGTCACAGCGGCACAGGGCTCGCGGTCGTTACGCATCGACGCGTTGCTCGCGCCCGGCGGGGTCAATGCCGCCTTTGCCGACGCGGTCGAGGCAGGCGGCCCCTATGGCCAAGGCTGGTCACAGCCACGCATCGCGGTGGGGCCGTTACGCGCGGTCCGTGTTGATACGGTGGGCACGGGTCATGTGCGGCTGATCGCGGCGGGCGATGATGGCAAATCGTTCAAGGCGATTGCCTTTCGCGCCGCCGATATGCCGCTGGGGCAAGCCTTGCTGGCGCTCAGGCCCGGCACGCGGCTGTGGCTGGCGGGCAAGGTGAAGCGCGATGACTGGACGGGCAAAGGTGCGGCGGAGATGCATATCGACGATGCGGCGCTGGTGGGCTGAGGCCGATAGCGGCTTGACCGCGCGCCCGTTTCTGCTAATCGCGCGGCTCGCTTTGACGGCCCCATCGTCTAGCGGTTAGGACGCGGCCCTTTCACGGCTGAAACACGGGTTCGATTCCCGTTGGGGTCACCAATTTGCTGAATGACACTTGGCCCCTTCGTCTAGCGGTTAGGACGCGGCCCTCTCACGGCTGAAACACGGGTTCGATTCCCGTAGGGGTCACCAAGATATGATTGCGAGCCAGCCATGAGCGACCCCGTAAGCGGCGACGACTATGTTTATGACGAGGCAAGCGGCGAATGGATGCCGGCGTCGGAACTTGCTGCAAAACAGGCGGCTGAATCAGCCGTAGAGGTGCGCGATTCGGTCGGGAATATCTTGGCCGATGGCGATCAGGTGACGCTGATCAAAGATTTGGACGTCAAAGGCGCGGGGCAGACGCTGAAACGCGGCACCCTCATCAAGTCGATAAAGCTGACCGGTGACGCGCAGGAGATTGATTGCCGTTTCGATGGTATCAAGGGGCTGGTGCTACGCGCGGAGTTTGTCCGTAAACGGTAAGGAGTCCGCCATGGTCCGCACCTTTTTCCGCATCCTATTGGCCTTAGCCTATCTGATAGCAGGGGTTGCGCATCTGCGTTCCCCCGGCGGATTTTTGCAAATCACGCCCGGTTGGGTGCCCTTCCCCGAAATCGTCGTCGCCGCTACCGGTGTGGCGGAGATTGCCGGCGCAGCGGCGCTGTTCATCCCGCGTTTGCGCTATGCTGCGGGCATCGGCCTCGCGCTCTATGCCTTGTGTGTGTGGCCCGCCAACATCAACCATGCCGTCAATGATATAGCGATTGGCGGTAAGCATTTGTCGTGGTGGTATCACGGCCCGCGCCTCGCGCTTCAACCCGTCATCATCTGGTGGGCGCTGTGGGTGGGCGGCGTGACCGATTGGCCGTTCAGGCGCGGGGGTGCTAAGCCCGCTTTTCGGCGCTAAGGCAAGGGCTTAGCCCTGCACTGCTGCTCCAGTGATTTTATCAATTATTTTCAACATCTTAGAATTATAAGCGGACAGCGACGGCCGGGCCTCGACCGCGCCCAGCCAGCGCGCCAGATTTGGGTAGCGTGCGGCGTCAACCTCGCCCCCCGCTTGCTTGATATTGCCCAGCACTACCGCGACCGAAACATCGGCAAGGCACAGGGCCAAGCCGACGAAATAGTCGCGCCCCGCCAGCCGCGCATCAAGCCAGTTTAGCAGGCGCGGCAACTCCTCTGCCTCTGCCGCCGCTGCCGCTGCCAAGTCGCCCTCACGCCCCAGAAAATAAGGCGCGACGATGCGGTTGAAAAACATCTTGCCGCCGGTCACCATCAATATCGTGTCGGCAAATTCATCGAGCCAGATGCACTCGCCGCGCGCGCATGGCTCGGCCGGAATCAGCGGGTTATCGGGATATTTGGCATCGAGATAAGCGCAGATCGCGCTCGAATCCGCCAGCAGATAATCGCTGCCATCCGCCGCCGCACCGCGATGCCGGAAGGCTGGCATTTTGCCGAACGGGCTGGCCTCGATGAACGCGTCACCGCCCTGTCCCATACCGCCGGGCCTATTTTCTATCTCCAGCCCCTTTTCGGCCGCGAACATCAAAACCTTGCGCACGAACGGTGACAATATGGCTCCATAGACGATCATGCTTTGCTCCTCATTTTTGATTTGCCACCACGCTAACTATCTCGCCTCGCTTTGCAAGGTGCCATTGCTCCGCTGCGCTTCCGCCGCTAACGCCTGTGCCCATGTTACGACGGCTTTTTGAATGGGTGATGGCAAAGGCCACGCACCCCCACGCCACCGGCTGGCTCGCCGCGTTCGCCTTTATGGAGGCGAGCTTTTTCCCGATCCCGCCGCACCCTTTGCTCGGCCTGATGTGCCTGGCCCAGCCAAAGCACGCGGTGCGCTATGCTATGATCACCACGGTCACGTCGGTGCTGGGCGGGTTGCTTGGCTATGCCATCGGCTATTTCCTTTATGACAGCGTCGGCACGTCGTTGCTGAGCGCGCTCGGCCTGTCGGAGAGTTTTCCCCACGCTGCCTGCACCCTGCGCGAATATGGCGCGGAAATCATCCTGATAAAGGGCGCAACGCCGATCCCGTTCAAACTGATCACGATTACGGCGGGCTTCATCCATATGGACCTGTTCACGTTCGTGTGGGCCAGCGTGGTTTCGCGCGGGATATTGTTCATGGCGGTGGGCATATTGTTCCAGCTGTTCGGCGCACCGATAAAGGCGGTGCTCGACAAATATCTGGGGCTGGTGACGGTGGCATTTTTTACGTTGCTGGTCGGTGGATTTGTCATCGCGGGGATGCTGGGCGGTGAGGCAAAGGCCGACGCATGCCGCGCGGCGGTTGTTACCGCTGCGCCATGATTGCGGGCTTGCTCACACGTTTTCCGCGCTTGTCCGCACTGATTGTCGGCACGGCCAGCGCAACCGGATTTGCGCCGCTGGGCCTGTGGCCAGTGACATTGATCGCGCTTGCGGTGCTGATGCATTTGGTGAGCAATGCCAGCACGGCAAAACGCGCGTTCCTGCTCGGTTGGCTATTCGCCCTTGGGCATTTCACGCTTTCGCTGCACTGGATAGCGACGGCGTTCACCTATCAGGCGGCGATGCCACCGATCCTCGGCTGGGTCGCGGTGCCGCTGGTCTCGCTCTATCTTGCTATCTACCCCGCTCTAGCGACGAGCGTGGCGTGGTGGGTTTGGCGATTTCTTACCCTTCGTCACTCCCGCCCTTCGACTGCCTTGCAGGCGCTCAGGATAAATTTGAGCTTTGCTCAAAGCGGGAGTCCATCGCCTAAGGATGCGGCTTTCGACGGTCCGGAGATGGATTCCCGCCTTCGCGGGAATGACGAAAATATTAGAGTAGGTGCCCCCCTCCCCTTTACCCTGCTGTTCGCCGCTACGTGGATTATCACCGAATGGCTGCGCAGCTGGGTGTTTACCGGCTTTGCGTGGAATCCACTGGCGGCGATTGCACCATGGGCGGCGATGCCCACTCAGCTGATCGGTACCTATGGTCAATCGGGAATAGTAATATTGATGGCCGCCGCATTTTGGCTTGCCGCGCGGCGCAAATTTTCTCGCGCTGCGATGGCAGCGCTGCCATTAACTGCTGCGGCAATAATAGGCTGGATTACACTGGCATTGCCCGGAATTGATGACACCGCAACCACCCAAGTCACCATCGTTCAGACCAATATCGACCAACGCGACAAGTGGGCTTTGGCGCAGCGTTTCGACAAT
>JBBTFY010000067.1:0-24673 GCA_038041635.1 Pseudomonadota bacterium | reverse complement strand
TGCAGAGCCTGGACGCTTTGATGGCGATGGTGACGTTGCCGTTGCAGCATCCGAAGGGGTGACGCCCGTTGGCACAGTTGACCCCAATAAATTACCCGAACAGCCGTTGCGCCTGCCGTTGCGGCGGGGGCACCGCGCGCGGCCCCAGCTTCGTCACGCCCCGTTGCTGCGCGGACATCATCACCGCCTGCGCGGCCAAGCGCACCGCCAACCCCTGCGCCAGCAACACCGACAGGCGGCGGCACTATCCAGCTGGGAGCCTTTGCCAGCGAGGCGACGGCGGCGCATGCATGGAACAGCCTGAAGTCCCGCTTTACGTGGCTTGGCCCAGTCAACCGTACGATTGCAGCGGCCGAAGTGAATGGCCGTACCGTTTACCGCCTTCGTGCGGCGGCGGGTTCGGCCAGTGCTGCGCGTGATTTATGCGCACGGTTGCGCGTGGCGGGAGAGAATTGCATCGTCCTGCCCTGAACGGTAAGGCTGCGTCCATGACTCCAGCTTTTGTCAGCTTCGCCGGACCGGTGCTCACACCAGAGGAAGCGGCGCTGTTTCGCGCGGGCAACCCGGCTGGCTACATCCTGTTCGCTCGCAACATTGTCGACGCGCAGCAACTCCTGCGCCTGACCGATTCGTTGCGCGCATTAGCAGGGCGCGATGACCTAGCCATATTGATTGACCAAGAGGGTGGCCGGGTTGCGCGGCTTGCACCGCCGCACTGGCCGGGCTTTCCGCCTGCAAGCAGCTTTGACCGTCTCTATTCGCTAGCCCCCATCAGCGCGATAGCAGCGGTGGAAGCCAATGCTCTGGCGATTGCACTAACGTTGCATAGCGTCGGTATCACCGTCGATTGCTGGCCGGTGCTCGATGTGCGCACGCCGGGTTCCTATACGATGATCGCGGATCGCAGTTTCGGGGATGAGCCATTACGCGTGGCGGCGCTGGGGCGCGCAGCGCTCAAAGGGCTGCACGCAGGCGGCGTGGTTGGCGTTGTCAAACATATGCCCGGAAAAGGCAGAGCGGTGGTTGATAGCCATTTCGCCCTGCCACGGGTTGAAGCGAGCGCAGCAGAGCTTGAAAGCGATCTTGCGCCGTTCCGCGCGCTGAAGGCCGCGCCGATGGGAATGACCGCGCACATCGTTTATTCCGCTTGGGACGATGCACGGCCCGCGACACAATCGCCTATCGTGATTGCGGATGTGATTCGCGGCCGCATTGGCTTTGATGGCCTATTGATGAGCGACGCGATAGAGATGGAAGCTCTGTCGGGCAGCGTCGCCGAGCGCGCGGCAGCGTCTCTGGCGGCGGGGTGCGATGTGGCGCTCCATTGCACCGGAGTGTTGGCAGAGACAGCGGCGATGATTGACCATATCGGATCGGATATGGATTTGCGTTCGCGCGACAGATTGAGCCGTGCCATGCACATGCGCAATGCGACACCCGATGTCAGCCAGTTGGCCGACGCGCTTATCCGGCGCGATGCCCTATTGGGATTGACCGAAAATGCTTGATGACTTCACCGACGTTGAAGGCGCACCGCACCCAATTGGCGATGCAGGATTGCGGCTGGAGCTGGACGGGTGGGAGGGGCCGCTTGACCTGTTGCTCAGCCTGGCGCGGACGCAAAAAGTTGATTTAAAAGCGATTTCTATCCTCGCGCTGGTCGAGCAATATCTGGAGTTCATTGATCGTGCCCGCGATTTGAGCATCGAGGTGGCGGCAGATTATCTGGTGATGGCGGCGTGGCTGGCGTTGCTGAAATCCGCGCTGCTGTTGCCGCACGACCCCGAAGCCGACCCCAGCCCCGACGAATTGGCGATGCGGCTGCACCTGCGGCTACAGCGGCTGGCGGCGATGCGCGACGCGGGCGCGCGGCTGGTTGGGCGCGACAGACTAGGCCGCGATGTCTTTGGTCGCGGGAGCGCGGAGGGGCTGCGCGTCATCCGGCGGCGCGCATGGGATGCCAGCCTGTTCGAGCTGATCCAAGCCTATGGTGTGATTCAGGCGCGCACCCAGCCCGCATTGCATGTGGTGGACCGACGGCCCGTGATGACGCTCGATGCCGCCATCGCGCGATTGGAAGCGATGATCGGATCGGTGATCGACTGGCGGGATCTTGCGACATTCTTGCCGCCTGATTATTCGGGTGACTTGCGTAAATCGGCGCTGGCGTCGAGCTTTGTCGCGGCGCTTGAACTGGCGCGCACCGGCAAATTATCGCTGATGCAGGATGATGCATTTACGCCGCTTTATGTTAGGAAAGCCGGATGAGTATCGGCCCCATCCCTGACTTTGAACGCGGCGTCGAAGCGGCGCTGTTCGCTAGCACGTCGCCGCTGACGCTGGCGGAGCTTGCCGCCTATATTGGCGAAGGCGACATAGAGGCCGCGCTCATCGCCATTCAGGCGCGCCATGGGGGGAGCGGGATTGAGCTGGTGATGTTTGGGGGACGCTGGCATTTTCAAACGCCGGGCGACCTTGCGCATTTGCTACGGCGCGAGCGCGAGGAACCGCGCCGCCTGTCGCGCGCCGCCATCGAAGTGCTGGCGATCATCGCCTATCAGGAACCCGTCAGCCGCGCGGAGATTGAGGCGATACGCGGGGTGCAAACCGCCAAGGGGACGCTCGACGTGTTGATGGAGGCGGGGTGGATCCGCCCCGCTGGTCGCCGCGACGTGCCGGGCCGCCCGCTGATTTACAAGACAACGGCGGATTTTCTGACCCATTTCGGCCTGTCGAACCGTCGCGATTTGCCGGGCATTGACGATTTGCGTGCGGCGGGATTGCTCGATCCGGTCGATGTGGCATTTGATGCATTAGAGTTTGATGACAATATTTAGGCGATTTGAAGTCAGTCATACTCCCACCCCGCTGCTGCTATCCTCGCCTTTGGCTCGGCAAGCATCGCTCCCCTCCCGCAGGCGGGAGGGGTTGGGGGTGGGCAAACCCATAGCATGCTGGTAATAGGGCGGCGCAGCGCTTACATAGGGCGTAACAGGCAATTTTGCGGAGTATAGACGATGGGTGGCCTCAGCATTTGGCATTATTTGATCCTTGGGGTCGTAATATTGCTGTTATTCGGCAAAGGCCGGTTTTCGGGCATGATGGGCGACGTCGCCGAAGGGATTAAGAGCTTTAAAAAGGGCATGGCTGACGATGACGCCGCGCCGACGCCAACGGCGCCACCAACGCGGATTGAGGGGCGCACGGTCAATGATGCCCCCGCAGCCACCACCGAAACCCGCGAGAGCGACCATACGGCCTGAATGCCGCACAGACCCTAAATATTATGTTTGACGTCGCCCCCACCGAAATGCTGGTTGTCGCCATTGTGGCGCTGCTGGTCATCGGCCCAAAGGATTTACCCAAGGCGTTGCGCTTTGTCGGTAAGTGGGTGGGCAAGGCGCGCGGCATGGCGCGCCATTTTCGCAGCGGTATCGACACAATGATGCGCGAAACCGAACTCGCCGACATGGAACAGAAATGGCGCGAGCATAATGACTCCATCATGCGCGCCTACCCAGATGTCGCCGTCGGCCCAGTACTACCCCCCGCAAGCGATGCCGTCGCAGCCCCAATGTTGCCGCCATCCGGCGAGGGTGTGCCCGCCGCTTTTCCTGAGGGGTTTTCCGGCGCGGATTTGATGGGCCCGGCCCAGCCTGTTTCTACGCCCGCGTCTGTGGCACAGTCCGCGCCTGCGCCGACGTTGGATGGTGCGCCGCTTTCCCCGCAGCCTGCTAACGCCGCGCCATGAGCGAAACCGAAACGCCGGAGCAGACGGTGCGCGTCGATGCACCCATCGCCGCCGAAATCCTGCCACCGGTCAGCAGCGATGCAGACGCGATAGAGGCGAGCCGCGCGCCGTTGCTCGACCATCTTATCGAATTACGGCGGCGATTGCTGTGGTCATTCGCCGCGTTGGTGGTGGCATTCATTGGCTGCTATTATTTTGCCAACCAGATATTTGGCGTGTTGGTCCAGCCCCTGAAAGATGCGGGGCAACAGCAGCTCATTTCCACACAGATGTTTGAACAGTTTTTTGTTCAGCTCAAGGTCGCGTTATTTGCCGCCTTCATGATCGCTTTTCCGGTTATAGCGACCCAGATTTGGCGGTTCGTCGCGCCGGGGCTTTATGGCCAGGAAAAACGCGCATTTTTACCCTTCCTGCTTGCCACGCCCGTCTTGTTCGGCGCGGGTGCCAGCCTCGCTTATTATTTTGCGATACCGATGGCGATAAAATTTCTGCTGGGGTTTGAGGGCGATGTCGGCGGCGTAACGCTCGAAGCCTTGCCAGCGGTTGGCAATTATCTCGATTTTGTGATGCAGTTCATGCTGGCGTTCGGTATCGCCTTTCAATTGCCGATCCTGCTGATGCTGCTCGAACGCGCAGGGATAGTGACGCTGGAACAATTGCGCGGTGCACGGCGCTATTTCATCGTCGGCGCCTTCGCCATCGCTGCGGTGTTTACCCCGCCCGACCCAATCAGCCAGCTGTTGCTCGCGGTGCCGCTGTGCATGCTGTTTGAGGCGGCGTTGCTGGCTATTTGGGTCACAAGGCGGCGTAAGGCAATGGCCGAGTCGAGCGAATCAGCGGTTTAATCAGCCGCATCCTCTACGGTTTCACCAGCCGATTGAATATCGCGGCCCGCCCCTTCGATGGTGTTGCAACCTGCCAGAATAGCCAAGGCTATCATCGCAACTACGGCCTGTTTTACGCGAACCATTTCTCACTCCATGCAATTTGAGTCCCATGCGTAAAGCGCGCCTGATGAACCTGAGCTGAGTGCCAGAGCAGAATGACATTCACTATGTCCACGACCGCATAAAACCGTTCGTGCTGAGCCTGTCGAAGCACTGTCTTTTCTCTCTAGTTGAGAAAAATAGGACAACCCTTCGACAAGCTCAGGGCGAACGGGGTCTTGGTGAATGTCGATGCAATTTAGGCCTAAAAACTCACCCTTGCCGTCAGGCGGATGTCGCGGCCAGACAGCGGCACGAAATCCTTGGTGAAACTGGCGTGACGGCGGCCGATAACATCGAACAGATTATTGCCCGACAGGATCAGGGTTACGCCGCCATCTTCGCCCAGTGGTTTCCACTGCGCCGATGCGTTGACCATGGTAAAGCCATCGGTGGCTGTTTCGAACGCAGCCGTGCGCTTCTGTGCGGCGGACCATTCAACTTCGCCGCGTAGCGTTAGCGTATCGCTGCCCAGTTCCAGCCCACCCCGCAAGCGAACGGGGGGGATGCGCGGGATGTTGCCGCCGCCACTGGTCAGGCGCGCGCGGACAATGTCGCCCACCACATCGCCGCTCAGCGTGAAGCCGCCGATATGGACGAGGTCCGCCGATGCCTGTAGCTCCGCGCCATAATAGCGCACATTGGCCTGGGAATATTGAAATACGGGCAGTCCGTCTTCGGTGGCACCGGTTTCGCGGGCATAGATGTAATTGTCGAACCAACTGGAATAGAGCGCGGCTTCGACATTGACCGGGCCACCGCGCAGCCGCGCATAGCCCTCAATGCTCCATGCGCTTTCGTTGCCGAATGTCGGATCGCCGACCTCGAAACTTTGCGTCGCGATGTGCGGTCCGTTGGAGAACAGCTCCTCTGCCGATGGCGCGCGCGATGTCCGCGACAGATTGACACCGACCTTGCTGTTGCTGCCAAACTCGTAACTCAGGCCAGCCGCACCCGAAAAAGCGTTAAAACTGCGTGACACGCCAATCGCACGGGCCACAGTGGTTGCACGTTCATAGCGACCAGATATTTGCACACCAAATGCCCCGAAGCGCATGTCTTGGAGCGTGAAGAGCGCGAATGTCTCGCTGTCATTTTGCGGCAAAAAGGCTTCGGCCCCGATGGCGTTGAAATCACGGAAACTATATTGGATTCCGCTGGCACCGCTCCAGCCGCCGCGCGTCGCCTGTACCAATTCTGCCCGGGTTTCGACCCCTTGGTTGAGGAACAGGGTGCCGACGGCACCGTCGGCTTCGAGCTCGGCATGCTGATAATCGGCAAAGCCGCCGCGAATACGCAGGCGGTCGATGAAGCCGCCGCCAAATACTACCTCGCCGCGAAAATCGGCGCGCCATTGCTTGAGCGCGATGGAAATGCCGCTTTCGCCGCCGGGAAATCCGGGAATGCCATAATTGCTATCGAGATAGCCAAGCGAAACGCCCAGCGACCCGCCATCGGTTATGATCGAAATGCCGCTGCCCGCCGACCAGCTGCGCGTCGCGCTGCCCGCTATGGTCCCGAACTGGTTGGCGGCGGCCATGACTTCATCGGCCCCTGCGCTATCGCCTCTGCCGCGCAAATCGGCGGCGAGCGCAAGGCCAGCGGTGCGTAGGCGCGGGGTCGATTGATACCCGCCGATGCGCAAATCATTGGTCTTGGAGTAAGCGCCGTCAACGTGAAAGGCGATGCGGCTGCCCAGCGGAATATCAACCGATGCGCCGCCAGAGCGCTCATCCGCCGCGCTGCCATAGTTGGCGATGGCATCGATGTGCAGCGGTGCTTCGGGCATCGAGCGCGGGATGCGGCGGTCGAATATATTGACCGCGCCGCCAATCGCGCTCGACCCGAACAGCAAGCTGGCGGGGCCACGCAAAATTTCGATCCGCTCGGCGGTCAGCGGGTCGATAGCCACCGCATGATCGGCCGAAGTGTTCGACGCGTCGATGCTGCCGATGCCGTCCACCAGCACGCGCACACGCTCACCCTGAAACCCGCGCAGCACGGGGCGCGAGACACCGGGGGCAAAGCTCGTCGCCGAAACGCCAGGTTCGCGCGCCAACATGTCGCCGATTTGCGGGCGCAAGGCCTGCGCCAAATCATCGCCCTCAACCACCCCGACATTGCCGAACAAATCGAGGCTGCGGACATAGGGCGCGGTGACCACCAGATCCTCTTCCGCCGTGTGATAATCATCGTCAGGGGCGGGTGCGGCGGCGGGCGGCGTCTGTGCCGCAGCCATCACGGGCGCAATGAGGGCAAGCAGCGAGCAGGCAAGGGCAGGGGATGAAAAGCGCATTATGGACTCCGGGGGAGGGGGGGTGCGTGCCTAGTAATGATATTATGTTACATGTGCAAGCCTTTAGTGGCACGGTCGAGGTCAAAATATAATAGGTAGCAAAAAGCCACTTGCCACATGGTGCCAATAGCTTAGGCTGGCTCAACCCAATGGATAGGAAACCGATATGACGACTCTACCAACCGATGGCCGCGCGCTATTTTCGACCGCGCGTAATGACGGCACGCTTGCCATCACGCTGGAACCACAGGTTATTGCGCCGCTGGGTGATGACGAGATTTTGGTGCGGATTGAGGCAACGCCGATTAACCCGTCGGATTTGGGGCTGCTGTTCGGCCCGGCGGATGTGGCCAGCGCCCGCAAGGATGGATCGGCGACCAATGCGACGATGCTGCTCGACATCGCGCCGCATTTGCGCCGGATGGTCGCATCGCGCGTGGGACAGGCTATGCCGGTGGGCAATGAGGGCGCAGGCACGGTGGTTGCCGCCGGGGCCTCGGCGTCAGCACAGGCACTGATCGGGCGCGTCGTCGCCACCTTTGGCGGGGCGATGTATGGCACATACCGCACGGTGCGTGCTGCCGAAGCACTGGTCCTGCCCGAAGGGTCGAGCGCGCGAGAGGGCGCGTCGCTGACCGTCAATCCGCTGACCGCGATGGCGATGGTCGGCACGATGCGGCGCGAAGGCTATAGCGCGCTGGTTCACACCGCTGCCGCGTCGAACCTGGGGCAAATGCTGGTGCGCTATTGCCTGTCCGAAGGGGTGGCTCTGGTCAACATCGTGCGCTCGCAGGCTCAGGTGGACATCCTCAAAGCGCTTGGTGCGACACATATCGTCGATAGCTCACAGCCTGATTTCTTTGAACGGCTGGTCGAGGCACTGGTCGAAACGGGGGCGACGCTGGCGTTCGACGCGATTGGTGGCGGCAAGCTGGTCGGGCAGATATTGACCGCGATGGAGGCGGCACAGATGCGCAAAGGCGCGGCCTTTTCGGTCTATGGCACCAATGTTCATAAACAGGTCTATATCTATGGTGCACTCGACCTTGGCCCGACCGAGTTTAACCGCAGCTTTGGCCTGCAATGGGGCATCGCCGGGTTCCTGCTGACGCCCTATCTGATGAAGGTGGGACTTGAAGAAATGGTGGCGATGCGCGCCAAGGTGATTGCACATCGCGGCGACATTTTTGCCAGCAGCTATACCGCCGAAATCGGCCTTGATGATATGGTCGACCCGGCGCTGGCACAGGCGTATCAGGCCAAGGCGACGGGCAGCAAATATCTGCTCAATCCCAGCAAATAAGGACCGCTATGTCCCTTTTCGACCTTAGTGGCAAAACTGCAATCGTCACCGGATCAACGCGCGGTATCGGTAAAGCAATAGCCGAACATTATGCGGCGCACGGTGCCAATGTCGTCATTTCTTCGCGTACGGCCGATATGTGTGAGGCTGTCGCGGCAGAAATTAACGCACGGGATGGGGGGCGGGCGATTGCGCTGCCCGCAAGCATCTCGTCAAAACAAGCGCTGAAAGACATGGTGGCAAAGGCGCGTGATGCCTTTGGCGGCATCGATATCCTCGTCGCCAATGCGGCCTCCAACCCGCATTATGGCCCGATGGCGAGCATCACAGATGAAGCGTTCCGCAAAATCCTGGACAATAATATCATCTCTAACCATTGGTTGGCGCAGCTTTGCCTGCCCGATATGATCGAAAAGCGTGACGGAGCGATCATTATCATCAGCTCGATAGGCGGGCTTCGGGGGTCGCCAGTGATCGGTGCCTATTGCATATCCAAGGCGGCCGACATGCAGATCGCGCGCAATTATGCGGTCGAATATGGCAAGCATAATATCCGCACCAATTGCATTGCCCCGGGCCTAATCCGCACCGATTTTGCCAAAGCTCTGTGGGACAGCCCCGAGGCGGAAGCACAGTTTAACGCGTCGCACCCGATGCGCCGGATGGGTGTAGCGGATGAGCTGGCCGGAGCAGCCTTGTTTTTGGGTTCTGCCGCCGGTTCGTACGTCAACGGACAGACAATCGTTGTGGACGGCGGGTCAACGATAGGGCGTTAGGGCTATAACCTTAGGTTATTTTGGCGCGCGTAGCCGGATCAGCCCTTCCTGTGCGCAACTGGCGACCAGCCTGCCGTCGCGGGTGTAAAACCGTCCGCGATTGAAGCCGCGCCCGCGACCCGCCCACGGGCTGTCGCACACATAGAGCAGCCAGTCGTCGACGCGGAACGCATCGTGCAGCCATACCGCATGATCGAGGCTGGCGCTCATCATCCCGGGTGTACGCCAATTGGCGCCGTGTGGAAGCAGCGAGGTGCCGAGCAGCATCATGTCCGATGCATAGGCCAATATGGCGCGGTGTAGGTTTGCGTCATCGCCGATGGTGGTGCCAAGCCGAATCCAGCTGTGCGACAGCGCGGGCGCTGGCGATGGATTGATGAACGAACGGTCCTCGACCGGGCGAATCTCGATGGGGCGGACGCGCTGAAACCGCGTCATCAGCGCGGCCGTTTCAGGGTCGGTCTCGCGTTCGATGCGCTGGTTTTCGTTGAGCAACTCTTCTGGCGGCGGGACATCGGGCATCGCTTCTTGGTGCGCAAATCCCGGCTCCAGCTTGTGGAACGACGCGGTCATGGTCAGGATCGGGCGGCCCGCTTGCTCGGCGATAATCCGGCGGGTGGAGAAACTGCCGCCGTCAAAGTCGGTGCGAACAAGGTAGCTAATCTCCAAGTCTTCGTCGCCTGCGCGCATGAAATAGCAGTGCAGCGAATGGAGGATGCGGTCCCTCTCAACCGTGCGCATCGCCGCCATCAGCCCCTGCGCGATAACCTGTCCGCCGAACACACGGCCCTGCCCACCGGGCTGGCGCGACCCAATGAAGCTCAGCTCGCCGTTGGCGCGAACGTCGAGCAGCGCGAGCAATTGGGCGACGCGCCCTTCTATATTGGTTGCGGGTTCATCGGGTGTCATAGGATCATACTCAATCTGTTGTGCAGCGCAGCATAGCCTGCTCAATCAGGCAGTGAAATAAGAAACTTCTCGATTTCAGGCATCACTTCTGGTTAGCCATGGCAATAAGCTAAAAATGGCAAGGTAAGGAGAGAATATATGGGCACAGCGAACGGTGCGGGTGCGGCTTGGCCAGCCATGACGCTCAAAGAGATTGAGACATTGCTGTGCGCGCCGGGCACCCCGTTTGAAATGGAAACGGTGAGCGTGGGCGGCGTGCCGACCCGCGCGTGGAAGAACGCACCCGCCAGCCTGACGGCATTGCTGAGCGCGGCGCGCGCCTATGGGGAGCGGACCTTTTGCGTTCTCGATGAGGAACGCGTCAGTTACGAAGGCTTTTACCGCGCGAGCGCGGTGTTGGCGCTCCATCTGTCACAAATGGGTATAAAGCCGGGCGACCGCATAGCTTTGGCGATGCGTAACCTGCCCGAATGGCCGGTTGTCTTGTTCGCCGCCGCCGCGTGCGGGGCCATCGTCGTGCCGCTCAACGCATGGTGGACGGGCCACGAGCTGGACTATGCCTTGCGCGACAGCGGGGCACGGATGCTGGTGTGCGATGCGCAGCGGCTGGAGCGTATAGCGCCGCATTTGAGCGACCTGCCCGACATTGTCGACATCATCGTCACGCGCGGCACTGGCGGCTACCCATCGCTGCAATCCATCATCGGTCCGGTCAGCGGCTGGGTCGATTTACCCGACATCGCGCAGCCCGAAGTCGCCATCGCCCCCGATGATGCGGCAGCGATATTCTACACTTCTGGCACAACGGGGAACCCCAAGGGGGCGTTGCTCAGCCACCGCAATTTGATGACCAACATCCTCTCCAGCGGCTATGGCGCGGCGCGCACGTTACTGCGGCGCGGAGAGGCATTGCCAGAGCCACAGCCAAAAACCGGGCTGCTCGTCATCCCGCTGTTCCACGTTACCGCGTGCAGCGCGGTGTTGATGGGGACCATCGCGTCGGGTTCAACGATGGTGCTGATGCACAAATGGGACACGATCCGCGCGTTTGAGCTGATTGAAGCCGAACGGATCAACTCGACCGGCGGGGTGCCGACCATCGCCTGGCAGTTGATCGAGCATCCCGACCGCGACAAATATGACCTGTCCAGCCTAGAAACGATTGCTTATGGCGGTGCGCCGTCCGCGCCCGAACTGGTGCGCAAGATCGCGTCCGAGTTAAAATCACAACCCGGCAATGGCTGGGGGATGACCGAAACAACGGCGACGGTCACGGGGCACGCGGCCGAGGATTATCTCAATCGCCCGACCAGTTGCGGCCCGCCCGTGCCGGTGTCCGACCTCAAAATCATGGATGAAGCAGGCGCGGTGGAGATGCCGACGGGCCAAGTCGGCGAATTATGGGCGCGCGGGCCGCAGATTGTGCTGGGCTATTGGAATAACCCCGAAGCAACCGCCGCGACGTTCGTCGATGGCTGGGTGCGCACCGGCGACATCGCCTATGTCGATGACGAAGGGTTTTGCTATATTGCCGACCGCGCCAAGGACGTCATCATTCGCGGCGGTGAGAATATCTATTCCAGCGAGGTCGAGAATGTCCTCTACGACCACCCCGCTGTCACCGACGCCGCGCTGATCGGCTTAGCCCACCGGACATTGGGCGAAGAACCCGCCGCCGTCGTCCATCTCGCGCCCGGAATGGCGGCGAGCGAGGCCGAGCTACAGGCGTGGGTCCGCACGCGGCTGGCGGTGTTCAAAACCCCGGTGCGGATTGTCTTTTGCGACGAGACGCTGCCGCGCAATGCCAATGGCAAAATCATGAAACGCGAGCTAAAATCACTGTTCGATTGAGCGCAGCTGCATAGGGAGGCACCCATGTCCATTTTACGTCATCCGACCAGCCGCCGTCAGGCATTGCTGGGGATGGCCCTGTTGGGCGTTCCCATCGGCCGGGCATTTGGCCTGACTGTGCCTTCAGACACCCCCACCGCATTGCCGTTTCGCGTTGCGCCTGCGCTGGCGAACGTGGCAGAGGTGGCCCCAGCGTCGGCGGTTCGCCTTGGCGGCTGGCTGGGTGCGCGGGTTGATGCCAACGCACAGAAGCGCTTGCTCAATATCGACACCGCGCCGCTGCTCGCGGGCTTTCAGCACAAGCCCGGCACGCACCCGTGGATCGGCGAGCATGTCGGCAAATGGATGCACGCGGCGACGCTGGCATGGGCCAATAGCGGCAATCCGGCGCTACGCACGAAGCTGGACAGCGTCGTCGGCGACCTGATAACGGCGCAGGAAAGCGACGGCTATCTTGGCACCTATCTGCCCGAAGACCGTTTCGCCATGCACGAAGGGGCGGAGTGGGATGTCTGGTCGCACAAATATTGCCTGCTCGGGCTGCTGACCTATCATCAATATACCGGCCATGCGGGCGCATTGGCCGCATCGCGGAAAGTCGGCGATTTGTTGATTGCGACCTTCCCGGCGCAGCGCAGCATCAACGCCGCCGGTCATCATATGGGCATGGCCGCGACCAGCGTCCTCGAACCCGTCGTCCTGCTCTATCGCATGACCGCCGACCCGCGCTATCTGGCCTTTGCGCGCTATATTGTGGCGACCTGGGACGAAGCGGGCGGGGCGCATATCGTCCGGACGCTGCTGAATGAGGGCAAGGTCCGCGCAGTCGGCAATGGCAAGGCCTATGAAATGCTGTCGAACATTGTCGGCTGTTGCGAGCTGGCGCGGGTGACGGGGGATCAGGCGCTGATCGACGCGTCGCTGGCCGCGTGGAGCGACATTGTGGCGACGCAGCGCTTTGCCACGGGCACCACCAGCCGCTGGGAATATTTCCAGCGCGATCATGATCTGCGCGGCGACACGATGGCGCATGTTGGCGAAACCTGTGTCACCACGACGTGGATACAGCTCAACCTGTCGCTGCTGCAACTGACGGGGGAGGCACGCTTTGGCGACGAGCTGGAGCGCAGCTGGTATAATCACCTGAGTGCGGCGCAGCACCCCGGCGGCGATGACTGGTGCTATTTTACCGCGCTCGAAGGGCGCAAACATTATGACCGCGACATCACCTGTTGCCACTCCAGCGGCCCGCGCGGCATGGCGCTGGCCCCAATGGCAGCCTATTTGGTTAGCCGTAGCGCAGGTGAAGATACGTTATTGGTTAACAGCTGCGAATCCTCAACCGCCACGCTGATGCTGGGCGGGCAAAGCGTGCGCGCCGCGATGGTGAGCAATTTTCCGCGCGCTGGCCAAGCAACGTTGACGCTCCATATGGCGCGGCCCGCCCGTTTTGCGCTCAAGGTTCGCGTTCCCGAATGGGCCATGCCGATGGCCATAGCGGGCGCGACACTGCGTGACGGTTGGGCACAGCTGCCAGCAAAGCGCTGGCGCAACGGCGACACCATCATGCTGCGCTACACGCTTGGCACGCGTATGATCGAGGGTGAGCATAATCTCGAAGGACGCGCTGCGGCGGCTTATGGCCCGTTCATCCTCGCTTATGACGCCGATGCCAATCCTGCGCTCGGTGCACCCTATCTGCTGCGTCTGCGCGGCGGTGCCAGCGTCTCGCCGACCGAGGAAGGCGAACTTTTGTCCTTTGCCGCGCCCGTTTCACAAGGCGGAGAGCTTCCCCAAACCGCGACCCTGCGCACCTTTGCCGACGCCGGGGCTGGCGGCGGCGTCATCCGCGTGTGGCTGCGCTCGCCGAATACCACGGGTGCGCCGCCGTATGAATCGCTGTTGCTTGGCGGCGTTGAAAGCCGCTCGCGCAGCGGAACGATAATCGGCTCGATCAACGATGAGGATTATGAAACGCTGGTCGCGACCAATGATGGCACTCTTGCTGATGAGGACTGGTTCGCGATTAGCATGGACGGGCCGGTAACGGCACAGCGTTTCCACTTCATGCACGGCCGCAATTTCCACGATGGTGGCTGGTTCGACACCAGCGGCGGCAAGCCGCAATTGCAGCTACAGCGCGCGCACGGCGGTGCGTGGGAAACTATGGCAGTGCTTGACCGCTATCCCGCAACCACCGCGAGCGATGCCGGAGCATTGGCGCATCCATGGGCGAGTAGCGAGTTTCCGATAACGCTGGACGCGCCGCAGCGTTTCACAGCGGTTCGGGTGATCGGCAAACCCGCATGCGGCGACAATGCGGCGCAATCCTTCGCCTCCTGCACCCAGCTACAGGCGTTTACGGTTTAGGGTCAGGCCGCCTTTGCCATATCGACTTCGCACTTCAGCTTTATGCCGAGTGCAGACATGACTTTGAGCAAGGTCTCTAGCGTTGGATTGCCATTCTCGCTTAGCGCAATGTAGAGCGCCTGACGGTTAACGCCGGTTTTCCCGGCGATTTTGGTCATACCTTCGGATCGCGCTACCACGCCAAGCGCGACGGCAACATAGCCTGACTCGCCGCTTTCAAGCGCGTCATTCAATGTGTCGATGACGTCTTCGGGGGTCCGGATATATTTTGCCCCGTCAAAGGGCGTCGTTACCAACATGCTCATGTCCATTTCCTCTCGACCATTTTTTCTCGAAGGCGGTCATCCCTTCGCATCGTATTAAAGAGTCTTTGCAAGCGCCTTAGCCAGCCTGATAGCCTTGTCCTGATCCCGCTTGTTGCTGCCACAAAGAAGCAAATACACCACCCGTTCTCGCACTGTGTAATAAATGCGATAGCCAGGGCCATAATCGATCCGCAACTCACTTACGCCATCGCCGATAGCCTTCCAGTCGCCCAAATTGCCACCCTGCAAACGTAAAATCCGTTGCACAATCTTCAACTGCGCCCGTTCATCGCGTAGCTCTTCGAGCCAATTTTCAAAATCGACGCTTTTTTCGGCGCGGTACATTGTCGTTTATATACGACATAATCGACGACATGTCAAGATTGAAACTTGGATTGGACTACGGCGCATCACATAATGAAGGTGCATAAATCATGATGAGGTGGTTCCCCCTCAATAGCCACCAAGCTGCGCAAAATGGTCGCGCAGGAATGCGCTGCTGCCCCATGCTTGCTCCAGCGGGCGGGCGCGCTTCAGCGTGAAGCCGATATCATATTCGTCGGTCATGCCGATGCCGCCGTGCAGCTGTATCGCCTCGCGGCTCATGACGTGCAGCGTGTCGTTGGCGCGGGTTTTGGCGAGCGCCGCCGCTTGGCCCGTGTCGCCGCCTGCATCGAGCGTGGTCAGCGCAGTTTCAATCGCGCTGCGGGTCAGCTCAATCTCTCCGAACAGCCCGGCCATGCGGTGTTGCAGCGCTTGAAATGTCGCCAATACCTGTCCGAACTGGACCCGCTGTTTGAGGTAATCGAGCGTGGTGTCGAACGCTTGCAGCGTCATGCCGAACATTTCAGCAGAGGTGATGATCCGCGCACGGTCGAGTATTTGTCCCAGCAGTGCGTCGCCGCCGCTGGACAATCTCTCCGCCGCTGCGCCGTCAAAGCGGACCTCGGCATGGCTGCGGAAATCGACCATATGGCGTTGCGCGCGCGTCACACCGCTGGCATCACCAGCGACAAGGTAAAGGCCATCGCTTGCCGCGACCACGAATAACCCAGCGCTGTCGCCTTCGGCCACGAACATCTTGGTGCCGCTCAGCTTGCCATCCGCAACGCTGGCGGCGATGTGCGACGGGTCGTGGCGCGGCCCTTCGTCAACCGCCAGCGTGGCGACCAGGTCACCGCTGGCGATGGCGGGGAGGTATTGCGCTTTTTGCGCGTCGCTCCCGCCCAGAATGATCGCCGATGCGGCGATGGCGCTCGCTACCAGCGGGCTGGCGGTCAGCGTGCGGCCACATTCTTCGACGATGAGGCCAAGGCTCATCCAGCCGAAATCAACGCCGCCATGCTTTTCCGGGATTATGACCCCGGTCCAGCCCATCCCGGCCATTTCGGCATAGACGGCGGCGTCATACCCCGCCGCTTCGTCCGCGTCGCGCACTTTGCGCCACGCCGCGAGCGGGCTTTCGCCCTTGACCCAATTTTGCGCCATATCGCGCAACATCACTTGTTCTTCGCTGAGTTTAGCCATGACTGTGCGGTCCTTTATTGATGGTCGAGCATGCCAAGGATGCGTTTGGCGATGATGTTGGTCTGAATTTCGGTTGATCCACCGAAAATCGTCGTCGCCTTGCCGAACAACCAGCCGCGCGTTTGGTCGATCTGTTCCTGGGTGAAGCCCCCGTCTTCGCTCGCGCCTTCCCAGCCCAGCCCCTGCATGCCAAGAATGTCGATCCGCAGTTCGGACGCTTCCTGCATCAATTTGGTGCCGCTGGTCTTGAGGATCGACGAAGCGACCGAAACCCCGCCCTCGGCCTGAACCCGCATCGCGGTTGCCACGAAGGCGCGGCCGTCCATCTCCAACTTGGTGATACGCGTGCGCAGCTCTGCATCCTTGATCCGGCCTTGGGCATCGGTGCCGATCACCGCCTTGGCCAACGCGCTGAGCGAGGCCATTCCCGCCATCCGCCCGCCGCCAATGCCGCTGCGTTCATGTTGTAACAGGCGCTTGCCGATGGTCCAGCCCTGACCCTCTGCGCCGACCAGATTGCCCTTGGGCACTTTCACATTGGTGAAGAATGTTTCACAAAATGGAGATTCGCCGCTGATCATCTTGATCGGTTTGACCTCAACCCCGGGGCTGGTCATGTCGATCAACAGGAACGAAATGCCCTCATGCTTATGCGATTTGTCGGTGCGGACCAGCGCAAAGCATTTGTCGGCCCACTGGCCGCCGCTGGTCCATGTTTTCTGGCCATTGACGATATAATGGCCACCCTCATCCTTGGCAAACATCTGTAAATTGGCGAGATCGGACCCGGCATTGGGTTCGCTATAGCCTTGGCACCACCGCACTTCGGCGCGGCAAATGGCGGGGATATGTTCGTGCTTTTGCTCCTCGCTGCCATATTCGAGCAGCGTCGGCCCGAACATCATCACCCCCATGCCGCCGATGGGGTTGGCCGCGCCGATCCGCGCCATTTCCTGACGCAGGACGTTCGCTTCTGCACCGCTGAGGCCACCGCCGCCATATTCGCGTGGCCATGTTGGCGTGCCCCAACCCTTGTTGCTTATCGCGATGCGCCATGCCTCGCTATCCGGCGTCGGTTCGGCTGGTCCCTCAAGCGCCGACATCGCAAAATCGACGCCCTTGAGCGACGGCGGGAAGTTGGCACTCAGCCAGTCGCGCACGTCCATGCGGAATGCCTCCAGCGCGTTTGACTGTGTTGCTTCTGCTGCCAGCGTTGCCATCTCAACCTCCACTGCTGCGGCCCACTACTTTAGCTGGGTGCCGCTTCATGGGGAGAGCATAAGCCGAACTTTACGTTTACGTCAACTTGATAGCAATTCGCCCGGTAAAGTCGATCCGCTGGAGCATCGGCCGCGCGGCGCCAAGCGCGGCGAAATAGTCATCAACTGCTTTTCGCGCCCCGCTCCAATAGCCATAATCATCGATGATGAGGACGCCGCCGGGGGATAGGCGCGGATAGAGCGTGGCCAGTTCATGCGCTGTGCTCTCATACCAATCGGTGTCGAGCCGCAGCAGAGCGATTGTGCCTGGCGCGTGGGCGGGCAGGGTGTCCAGCACATCCCCCTCGACCAAGTGCACCAAATGCGCGGGGTAAAAGGTTTTGGCCATATTGGCCGCGACCACATCGCGCGGTGCGACACCCCAAAAGGGGTTGTCGGTGTCGCGTGCATTGCCCGCAAGGATGGCGGCGGCGCTGCGTCCGGTCATCGCCTGTTGGTCGGCGTCTGTTGGCGGTGTCATTCCGTCAAACGTGTCGTAAAGCCAGATCGCGCGGTCGCCAACGCCGAAATGCTGGGCACTGAGCGCGATCAGCATCGCCGATCCGCCGCGCCATACCCCGCATTCGGCGAAGGCACCGGGGATGGCGGTGGCGGCGATATGCTCGACCGCTTTGAACAGCGCATAGCCGCGCTCAATCGAGGTCATGGTCTGCGTTCGGCATTGATCCCATAGAGAGAGGAACGCTGGCTCCATGTCGAAGACTTGCGTCATAGCCGTTCTATCCAGCCATCGACATTCCACGTCACATTATGCCCATAGAAATCGCAATAATCGCGGCGGATGCGGTAGCGGTCTGGCTGCTCACCAACGAACCGCGTTAGTGCCGCGTGTGGGCCGCCGCCATAATCATCGGCCACGCGCATCGCGGTCAATATGCCGTCCTCGACCACCATCCAGTCGCCGGTTTCGAGCCACGGATCGAAAAATCGCATCACCGCATGGGTTGTGGCACAGCGATGGTCGGCGTCCTCGATCACCAGCCATGGGCGCGGCAAGGCGGCGAGCATCGCATCGGAAAAGGTCGCGCCAAGTTCCAGCGCGCTGCCCACATGAAAAGTGATGCGTGGGTCGTTCACGCCATCGACGCTAATCACATCGAGCGAATGGATATGGGCATTGACACCTAGCGTGGTGAGCTGATCGGCAAACCATAAGGCGCTGCCACCACGATGCGCGCCGATTTCAATGACCGTGCGTGGGCGCAATTCGCCGAGCAGCTTCGTATAGAGCGCGAGGTCGAAGGGATTCTTATACTTCTCTATCCCGCGATAGTGCGTCGCCATGGTGCCGCGCTGAATTGCCATCAACAGCGGATAGGGCAGCGCGGTTGAGCCATCAGTCACCCGCCAACATCCCGATGAAGTGCATCTTGGCGGAGAGGATGATGTCGCGCTCGCCACAGACACGGGCCGCGCGGCCCATGTGCGCCGCCGCAATTGGCTTAGCGCGTCTTTGGGCTTAAACCAATTGCGCAGAGTACCAATCATTTGGTGAAAACAATCTGAAATGTATTGGCATTGCGGGTGATGCGCGGGTCGGTTCGGGTCGAAAAGCGCGTCCAGACATAGACGATCGGCCAAGTGAGCCAACGCGCCAACCGCCCGCGTTCTTTGGCAATTTCCCACGCGATCCAACCAAGCGTTTGCGCTGCACTGTGGACCGGGTTGATGGCGACGACGCGAAGCCCCGCCGCTTCGCCCAGCGCGACCAGCCCCTCGGAGGAATAGCGGCGAAAATCGTGCGGACTCTCGTGATAGGGTTGGAGGAATGGCACCGCGAGGATGACGTGGCCGCCGGGCCGTAGCACCCGCGCCAGTTCGGCAACCACGGCTTCGGGATGTTTGACATGTTCCAGCACCGCGTTGCACAATATCGTGTCGAACGTCGCATCGGCAAAGGGCAAGGCGTCGAGCGAGCCGATGATTGCGCCGGGCAGATCGGAAGCGATGTCATAGTTCGTGGTCGCATTTACCCCGTGCTGCGCCAGCCATGGTCCAAGGTCGCGGTTGCCGCACCCAGCGTTGAGCATCGCGCCGTCAAAATAGCGCGCGACGGACAACAGCTCGCGCTCCAGCGATTGGAAATGGACGGGGCCAGAGCGCGCGAAATCCTGTTTTTCTGCCATATTCGCATCCGCTCCTTGACGGCGTTCCTGTTGACTGAAAGGGCCATTGTCAATAGCGACAGGGGATGAACGTAGCGCTACCTGCTGCGGACGAATTGTCCTGTGGTGATTATGTGTCGCCGGGGCTTGTCATTGTCCGCCCCGATGCCTGTTTTCCCAATATGATATTGGGGGATGTTGCGGCCCACCCATGGCCCTATCTCCGCAAAGAAATCCGCCACAACTGGTATGTTGATAAACGCTTTCCCTTGATGGGTTTTGTCAGCCGCGATGAGGCGGCGATCCTGCACAATATGGCGCTGGCATTCGCTGGGCGCGCGGCGCTGGAAATCGGTTGCTGGCACGGCTGGTCCACCTGTCACCTCGCACTGGGTGGGGTGCAGCTTGACGTTATCGACCCCAAGCTGGCGGACGCGGCGCATGAGGCGGAAATCCGCAAGATGCTGACCTGCACAAATGTATCTACCAACGTGCAGCTGCACGGCGGCAGCAGCCCTGCCAAAGTCGCCGAACTTGCGGCGGCGGGCCATGGGCCGTGGAGCCTGTTCTTCATCGACGGCGACCATGAATCCCCCGCGCCAGAGGCCGATGTCGAGGCGTGCCTGCCCCATGCTGCCGACGATTGCGCCTTTCTGTTCCACGATGTGGCCTCGCCGCATGTGGCGGAGGCGCTGCGGCGGTTGGAAGCACATGGCTTTAACGTCATGCTGTATCAGACAATGCAGATCATGGCGGTGGCGTGGCGCGGCGCGGTGCAACCCGTTCATCATATCCCCGACCCCGCTGTCATATGGCAATTACCGCATCATTTGGCTGGATTGCCCGTATCTGGGGCCCACCTGCCATCCTATCCGGTTGGCCTGCGCCAGAGGCTGGCAGCGCAATCGGCGCAGATTGCACAGTTGCAGGCGGCGGCTCGGCGCAGTATATGGCGACGGATAAGAGGCCGATTTTAGAGCGTGACCAAGCCCGCGCTTCATATCTGCATCGTCACCAGCGAGGTGGTCGGGCCGTTCAAAAATGGCGGCATTGGCACGTCGATGACAGGTCTTGCGCAGTCGCTTGCCGATCAAGGGTTTAGGGTCACGCTTCTGTTTACGGCGGGAAAGGGTTTTTCGCCCCAGAGCAAAGCCATATGGTCGCAGCAGTACCAAAGCATCGGTATCGAGCTGCTCTGGATCGACCATAGACTGGCCAGCGCTATCGCGGGGCCGCTCGCCGCCTGCGACTTCGCGGTGCCCTATCTGGTGTATCAGGCGCTAGGAAGCATCGGCGCGGACATTGTCCAGTTTAATGATTGCATGGGCGAGGGTCTATATTATTTAGCCATGCACCGGCTGGGCTGCGGTATTGCGAACCAACGGTGCGTGGTGGCATTGCACAGCCCCACCGAATGGATTTGGGCGATCAACCGCAACCTGCCAGAATTCTTGGTCCAAGCGGCATTCAGCCATGCCGAGCGTTTGAGCGTTGCAACATGCGATCAGCTATGGTCGCCAAGTCGCTATTTGCTCGATTGGGTTCGCGATAGGGGCTTTGCAGTGCAATCTCATGCCGTAGTTCAGCAATATGCCCTGCCGAAATTACCGATGTTTGCGGGGGAATGGGCCGTAGAAATTGCGGATAAAGGTGGCGCGCCACAACCTGCGCGCGAGATCGTGTTTTTCGGGAGGATAGAGGAACGCAAGGGCATCAAGCTGTTTTGCGAAGCATTGACCATGATCGAACCGACGTTGGTGGAACTGGGGGTCTATGTCACCTTTTTGGGCAAAGAAAGCACCGTAGGCGGTCAGCGCGCTTTCGACTATCTCGATCAGCAATCAAGCCATTGGCGTTTCACCAGCCGCCGCCTATCGGATTTGGGGCAACAAGAAGCGATAAATTATATCCAGTCGCACTCGGCTTTGGCGGTGATGGCTTCGCCAGCCGACAATTCGCCTTGCACCGTTTATGAGGCACTGGCGCATGACTTGCCCTTCATTGCCGCGCGAACAGGCGGCATTCCCGAATTGATTGCCGCTGCCGACCATGCGCATATATTGTTCGATTATAGTGCTGATGCGCTTGCCGAACGGTTGCGGGTGGCAGTGACTGTCGGGATTGCCCCAGCACGGGCCGCACAGCTGCAATCGCTATCGCGCGCCGCGTGGGGCGAGCTGTTCCCACACTGGCACACGCAGCGTTTCCCCGAACCACCCTACGAAGCCGAGCGCCCGTTGGCGTTGCTTGTTGATCATTGGCCAGGCAGCGATATCGCCGCGACATTGGCGTCGTGTGAAGTGGCCGATACGGCGCGCGTCATCATCATTGACCGGACTGGTCATGAGGGTTGGGGAACGCTCGCGCCGCATGCCATAATCGTGCGTGACTTTGCGGGGTTGCATGCGGCACTTAGCGGGCTGACCGGTCATCTGCTCCTCTGTATCCGTTCCGGTGTAACCCTGATTGAGCCTAGCCTGCCCGCGCTGCGCTGCGCAATGCAATCAAGCGAGGTGGATATGCTGATGCCGTTCGCGCTGGTGGGAGAGGGTGCGGCGGAGCGCTGCGTCACGACATTGGGCGCGAGCGCGAGCTTTTGCTATTTTGCAGGCGCGATGCACGCGGGTGTGCTGGTGGTCAAAGGCGATGCGGCGTTGCGGGCTATTGCGGGCCGCGATTTGGTGAGCGAGATGGAGTTTTTCGGACTGCCCGACCTGCTTGTGACGGCAGAGCTGAACTGTTTGCCCTATGCTGAACCCGTGGCACATCATGGCCCTGTATTGATACCCGAACATGGCCATCGCCGCACCCGCGAACGCGTCGCCGCTTATGCCGCCGTCGATGGCGTGGAACGCTTTTACCTGACCGCTTTGGCAAGTAGCAGGGCGGCGGGCATTGTCGGCAGCGACCGATTACGCCGTATGCGTCAATGGCTCGACGCGCATGGGGCGGGATGGCTGGGCACCTTGGCGCGGCGCGGACGGCTCCACGCGGTGCTGATAGCGCTGTTTGGGCGGCGACAGGTTTAGGCCGCGAATGCGTTTGCTATCTCCAAATCATAAATTATCAGCCAATTCAGCCCTGAAACGATGGAATGCCCAATATGCTGCCCAGCTCATCATGGCGACAAATAGCCAAAAACATAACGCGCCTTTGGCGTCCAGCATCTGGCTGCTCGGCCCTAGCAAGGCGTAACGATAGGCCGCCACTACATGCGCAAATGGATTGATCGTCGCAATCCAGCTTAGATGATTGGGCAGCGCGGACGCTGGCCAGATCACCGGCGTCGCCCAAAACCACATCTGCAGTGCCGGGGCCACCAGAAAGCCAATGTCGCGCATCGCCGTATTCAGCAGAGCCAATACCATCCCGATCGGCAATGCCAGTGCGATCAGGCATAGCAAGGCATAGGGGGCCACGAGCAAAGTGACGCTCGGTGAATGACCAAGCAACCACAGCGCTATAATCGCCATGATGATCAGGCATAGATGCACAATCACCGCCGCTATCAGCGCCGCAAAGGGCAAAACCTCGATAGGCATGATGATGCGTTTGACCATCGCGGCATTGGCCGACAGCGACGACGTCATGGCGTTGATGGCCTCGCTTAGCGCAAACCACGGCATCATTCCTGCTATCAGCAGCATCGGAAAATCTGCGCCGCCTTTCAGCTTTGCAGCGGGGAATAATGAAAATACCGCTGCGTAAATCGCGATCAGCATTGCCGGATAGGCAAGCGCCAATACTGGCCCAGCTGCGCTGTCCGCATAGCGGCGCGACAAGTCCTGGCGCGCGACATAGAGCGACAATGCTATGCGCTTTGTCTTTTGCTGGTTGGCCTTGTCGGCTTGTTCGTGCATGACGGTGCGCATAGCCCTGTATTTGGGGGAGGTGCAAGTGATTGGGAACTGTCGTTGAGTTTGGACATCGCCGCAAACCAGATCGACATGGTCAATGTTGGCAAAAGATTTTTGCTCTACCCCAATGCTGCGGCCAGACTGCGCGGTATGCTGTCCGGGCATAAGACTGCTCGCGAATATGCGGCGTTACGGGGCATCAGCCTTTCCATCACGGCGGGGGAATCCATCGGGATATTGGGCGTCAACGGGGCGGGAAAATCGACATTGCTCGGCCTGATTGCCGGCACATGTTCACCGACATACGGCACCATAGCGGTACGCGGGCACGTCGCAGCCCTGCTTGAATTGGGGGCAGGCTTTCACCCCGGCTGGACGGGGCGACAAAATGCCGAGTTTCAAGTGAAATTGCTTGGCGACCCTAGGGTGGACGTGACGCAGCGCATGGAACAAATTGAGGGTTTCGCCGATATTGGCGATTATTTCGATCAACCGCTGCGGACATATTCGAGCGGCATGTCGATGCGCGTTGCCTTTGCAGCCGCCATTTGTTCGGACCCCGACATCTTGCTGATCGACGAGACTCTGGCGGTCGGCGACACCACATTCCAGCATAAATGTTTTCGCCGTATCGCCGAGTTTCGCGAACGTGGTGGGACGATGATATTGGTCACGCACCGCACCGAATTGATCCCGCAATTATGCACCCGGGCACTGGTGCTTGATAAAGGAGAGCTGTCCTTTGACGGGGAACCGAGGGATGCGCTGCTATGCTATTACGAGCAACTATTCCGCCGCGAAAGCGACGATAGCAGTGGGGCCGTCACGCATAAAATTAGCGAGTGGGGCGAGCGCCGTCTGGGCAATGGCGAGGCTACAATCGGCGACATTCGCCTGAATGGCAAAGCGCTCAGCCACATCGCCATAAAGAGTGGCGATACAGTCGAGATCGCCGCACGAGTAGCTTTTCACAAGGATACGCCTGCCCCTGTATTTGGGTTTACATATAAAACCGTCGAAGGGGTAACATTATACGGAAGCAGCACCTTGATGCGCGGGGCACACATGGCGCCTGCATTGGCGGGTGAAACATGCGACGTGCGTATCCTCTGCACGATGTCATTACCGACCTGTTCGGTGTTTTTAGATGTTTCCATTTCTGCGATAGAGGATGGATCCATGACGATCCTAGATGCCGATGTGTCGGCGATCAGGGTCGATATTGATGCGCAAAACACATTTTTTGGGCTGGTCGATTTGGGCGGCGATATTGCTGTCACTTAGGGTCAGGACCCATGAATAGCACGGCTGAGGGGTGACGAGCAAGCCATGCCGGGGGCATGGCGGCACAGGAGCC
>JBBTFY010000066.1:0-6199 GCA_038041635.1 Pseudomonadota bacterium | reverse complement strand
CCAGCCCGCCAATCGCCGGATTGCACGACATCGCGCCGATTTTGGATGGGTCAAAACTGATCAACGCCACGCACAAGCCCGCCGACGCACCGACGCGCGCCGCCGCACACGCGGATTCAACGCCCGCATGACCGCCACCAACGACGATGATGTCAAAATGCTGAGTCATAGAGAGGGGCGCTTAGCGCAACTCGCTGTTCGGGGGAAATGCTATCCTTGTTTCACGTGGAACAGCTGCTCGCGCCCGTCATTGCGAGGAGGGCCGAACTGGTTTCGGGCCGACGCGGCAATCCAGAAACTGGATTGCTTCGCTGCGCTCGCAATGACGATTCCTTGCCACGCCTAGCGGACGAGCCCTCTTCTGCCCTTCCCCTAGCTTCCGCTAGCGGGCTACTTCCCGATACAGAATCGCCCGAACAGCGCGTCGAGCATTGCCTCGGTGCCCGCTTGGCCAGTGATAGCGTCAATCGCGCCTCGGGCCGCCCGCAGCGATTCGGCGATGAGCAGCGGGTCAGACTGCGCGCCTTGATCGTCGAGAGCATCAACCGCCGCCGCCAAAGCCGCACGGTGCCGCGCATTGATCGCTACTTCGCCCTCACCTGGCAACAGCGCGCGGGCAGTATCAACCAGCCAGTGGTGTAGCTCCGCCATGCCCGCGCCAGTCTTTGCCGACAGCGCCAGATCGGTTCCGGCAGCAATCGGCAAATGGTCGGTCTGAGCCGAGATACGGCAGATATGCGGATGGTCTGGTGCATCATCGGGCGGCCCAAGCCACAGCAACATATCCGCGCCCGCAACCCACGCCTGTGCGCGCTTCATCCCCTCGGCCTCTATCGCGTCACCCGTCCCCGCGTGCAATCCGGCGGTATCGGCAAAGCGAAAGGGGATGCCATCCAGCGCCAGCGGCACCTCTATCACGTCGCGCGTCGTTCCGGCCTGTGGTGAGACAATCGCCGCCTCGCGCTGCGCCAGCGCGTTGAGCAAAGTGGACTTGCCGGCATTGGGTGGTCCGGCGATGGCGACGGTCAATCCATCACGCAGCCGCTCGGCCTGTGGCCGCCCCAACCAGTGACGCCATGACGCCGATAATTCCTCTATCGCATTGTTAATAAAAGATATTTCTGCGTCATCAGCGTCAACATCATCCTCATCGGCAAAGTCGAGCATCGCTTCGACACGGGCCGACAGCATCAACAACTGCTCCTGCCAGTCGCCCACCGCGCGCGACAATGCCCCGCCCGCGAGCGCTAGGGCTTGGCGCCGTTGCCCCTCGGTCTCGGCCTCAAGCAGATCGGCCAGCCCCTCGGCCTCGGACAGGTCAATGCATCCGTTGATGAGGGCGCGGCGGGTAAACTCGCCGGGCTGCGCGGGGCGAAGGCCCGGCAATGCGCCCAGCGCCGCTTCGATTGCCCGCACCACCGCGCGGCCGCCATGCGCATGGATTTCGGCCAGATCCTCGCCCGTCGCGCTATTTGGCCCCGGAAACCATAATATGAGCGCGCGGTCGAGTTCGCCCCCGGTCGCATCGCGCAATGTCGCGAGCTTTGCCGCACGCGGCGGCGGGATCTTGCCCGCTAGCGCGCACAGCGCCGCACCTGCGCACGGCCCGCTGATCCGCAGCACCGCAATCGCTGCGGGCGGCGATCCGCTCGACAGCGCGAATATCGTTTCCAATTGCTCAGTGCCTTGCGTCAGCTCTTGGGGCTCCGCGTGCCCGCGCTCTTGCTGCCGCCGCCAAGGCCGCCCGACAATGTGCTGCCGATCTGGCCGAATAATTGCTGCGCCATGCCCATCCCGGCATCACCGATGGTTGACCAGCTTTTGACGATGGTGCCGACCAGTTCGGGGGTGACGCCATCCTCGACCAGTTTTTTCATCCGTTCCAGATAGATGTCATGGAGCGGGCTGACGTCGGGCAGGCCCAGCGTTGCGCGCGCTTCCAGCGGCGTCACATCCAGCGTGATTTTGATCTTCATCGGTTTTTCTTCCCCTCTGCCCTCTCGCATGCGAGCGCGGGCCCCGCTATGACTGAGCCATGACTTATGCACTAAGTAGCGCGCGCGTGGCAACGCCCATCGGCATCGTCGAGATTTTTGGCGATGATGCGTTGATTGCGCGCGTCACCATCCACCCGCTTGTTCACACGGTGGCTGGGGATGGCGCCCCCGTCACAGGCGCATTGGCGCGCGCAGCCGAGCAGATCCGCGACTATTTCGCCGGAACCCGCCGAGAGTTCGACCTGCCGCTCGCACCCGCAAAAACCCCGCGCGGGGGCGCGTTGCGCGATGCGATTGCCAGCCTACCCTATGGGACATGCGCCACCTATGGGCAAATCGCCCGCGCGCATCACAGCAGCAGCCGCGCGATGGGGCAGGCGTGCGCACGCAACCCCTTTCCGATCATCATCCCGTGCCACCGCGTGACGTCAAGCGGCGGCGCAAAAGAAAATTATTCGGGCGGCGATGGTGTGGCGACAAAGGCGTGGCTCAATGCACATGAGGCGCGAATTAGCGGGAGAACATTGATATGATTGGACAAAGTATAGCAGAGAGAGGCGTTGCCGCATGGCATGGCTATATGGATGGCGGCGCGGATGCCGATGTGCTGCGCAGCATGATCGCCGAGGATGCGGTGTTCCATTCACCCGTGGTCCACACCCCGCAAGTGGGGCAAGGCAAGGTGTTCGCTTATCTGTTTGCCGCGAGCAAAGTGCTGGGCAGCGAAGACTTCACCTATGTCCGCGAGATTGTCGGCGGCGACCAGGCGATGCTGGAGTTCACCGACACGCTGGATGGCATCCACATCAACGGCGTCGATATCATTCGGTGGAACGATGCGGGGCAGATCGTCGATTTCAAAGTGATGGTGCGCCCGCTCAAAGCCGTCAACAAGCTGTGGGAGCAAATGGCAGCGATGTTGGCAAAGGCAGGGTAGGGGGTAAGTTGTAAGTTATAAAGGGCTTGCGAACAGCCCATTTGTTCTTATTATGTTCAAATGACCGAGTCGCAATTACCTGTTCCAAATATGGTGTCGTTCGAGAGATTGAAACTTCTCAATGATCATGGTGCCGAATATTGGAGCGCACGAGATTTGCAGCCCTTGCTAGGCTATGCCCAGTGGCGAAGATTTGAAGACGCTATCAAGCGCGCCATGACATCGTGTGGTGAATCAGGAAATAATGCAGAGCATCACTTTGCCGGCGCCGGCAAACCGATCCCCGGAGGAAAGGGTGCCGTTCAACTTGTCGATGATTTTCACCTCTCGCGCTTTGCCTGTTATTTGATCGCCCAAAACGGCGACCCGCGCAAACCAGCCATCGCCAATGCTCAAAAATATTTTGCGATCCAAACCCGTAGGCAGGAATTGTCCGATCAAGAAGCGTCCGATTTAGAACGGTTAGATCTACGCAAGCAAACGGCTGAAGAGTTCAAAGCGCTTTCAGGGGCTGCACGGAAAGCGGGCGTTGAGAACCGCATGTTCGGCGTGTTCCATGACGCTGGGTATAAGGGGCTATACGGAGGGCAAGGCAGCGATGCCATCAAAGCGTATAAGGGTATCCCTGAAGCCGAAAAATTGATGGACCGGATGAATGCCACGGAACTTGCCGCCAACCAGTTTCGCATGACGCAAACCAGAGACAAGTTGGCGCGCGAGAATATCCGCAATCAGCGAGGGGCGATCAATGCCCATGAAAGCGTCGGCAAGGAGGTGCGCGAAGCTATCCGAAAAATTGGCGGCACCTTACCAGAAAATATTGAGCCTGCGGAACACATCAAAACTGTCGAAAAGAGGATAAAATCCTCAACGCCCAAACTCTCCCTTGAACAGCGAGAGGCTGCTGGCTTGTTGGGCGATAATGATCAAGATTAACTCCCCGCTGGGGCCGCTTAGAATCCTAGCCTCACCCCAGCAATTGGCCGAGGCCAACATGCGGGTCGATCCAGCCCTCATAGATCATCTTGACCGCGACCCACATGATGGCCGCTAGGCCGATATAGGCGATCCAGCGATAGCGTTCGATATATTTGGCGATGATATTGGCGGCGAGGCCCATCAGCGCGACCGCTAAAATCAGCCCGACAATCAATATGCCGGGGTGGTCACGCGCCGCGCCTGCAACACCCAAAACATTGTCGAGGCTCATCGACACATCGGCGATAGCCACCGCCCACGCGGCTCTGGCAAAGCTTTTGGCCGGACGGATGCCCGAATCTTCATCGCCCTCGATTTCCGGCGAGCCAGTCGATTCGCCCGCGCCATGACGCAGTTCCCGCCACATTTTCCACGCGACCCACAGCAACAACAGTCCACCGACCAGAATAAGGCCGATGATTTGCAATAATTGCGTCACCAGCAACGCAAAAATAACGCGCAGAACCAGTGCCGCAAGCACCCCGATCAGAATGACTTTCTTGCGCTCGTTAGCGGGCAACCCAGCGGCAAGCGCGCCGACGACAATCGCGTTATCGCCCGCGAGAACAAGGTCGATCATCATCACCTGAAGAAAGACAGAAAAAGCCGCCGGATCGGTGATATTGGCAAAATCGTGCAGGATCGCCGCCCAGATTTCAGCGGGGCCACCCAAAGAAGGGGCGGCGTGCGATGCGGCCACCATTAAATCTAACACAAAGACTCTCCAAAGTAGGTCACGCGCGGCATAGGATTATAAAAGTGGTGAAGCAATGCCCGCCACTGCTGATAGCGATCCGACGTGCGGAAACCATCGCGGTGCGCCGCTACGCTCTCCCAGTGCACCAGCAACAGATAGGAGCCACCCGCCTGGGCAGGCGGCCTGACCTCGATCCCGCCAAAGCCCGGGCTTGCGGCGATCAGCGGCTTGGCCTTGGCCATCGCCGCCTCAAACGCCGCCTCTTCACCGGGGCGCACATGGAGCAGGGCATGTTCCAAAATAGCCATAGCTAAATCCTACTGGCAAGCCCTACTGGTTCATGCTTTCGAAGAAATCTTCGTTGGTCTTGCTGTTCTTCATCTTGTCGAGCAGGAACTCCATCGCGTCGATAGTCCCCATCTGCATCAAGATACGGCGCAATACCCACATTTTCGACAGCTTATTCTTGTCGAGCAGCAATTCTTCCTTGCGGGTGCCCGACTTGCCGACGTCGAGCGCAGGGAAGATACGCTTGTCGCTCACCTTGCGGTCAAGGACGATTTCGCTGTTACCCGTGCCCTTAAACTCTTCGAAAATCACCTCGTCCATCTTGGATCCGGTATCGATGAGCGCGGTGGCGATGATCGAGAGCGAGCCGCCCTCTTCGATGTTACGCGCGGCGCCAAAGAAGCGTTTGGGGCGCTGCAGCGCATTGGCATCGACGCCGCCGGTCAATACCTTGCCCGATGACGGCACAACGGTGTTGTAGGCGCGGCCAAGGCGGGTGATCGAATCGAGCAGGATGACGACGTCCTTTTTGTGCTCGACCAATCGTTTGGCCTTTTCGATGACCATTTCGGCGACCTGGACGTGGCGCGACGCGGGCTCGTCAAAGGTTGACGAGATAACCTCGCCCTTGACGCTGCGCTGCATGTCGGTGACCTCTTCGGGCCGCTCATCAACCAGCAGGACGATCAGGAACACCTCGGGGTGATTGTCGGTGATCGCCTTGGCGATATTTTGCAGCAGCACCGTTTTACCCGTGCGCGGCGGCGCGACGATCAACGCACGCTGTCCCTTGCCCTGCGGACTGACGAGGTCGATGACCCGCGCCGACATGTCCTTTTGCGTCGGATCGGCGCAATCGAGCGTCAATTTCTCGTCGGGATAAAGCGGCGTCAGATTGTCAAAATTGACGCGGTGACGGACCGCTTCGGGGTCATCAAAATTGACCTTGAGCAGCTTGGTCAGCGCAAAATAACGCTCGCCATCCTTGGGTGCGCGAATCTCGCCCTCTACGGTGTCGCCGGTGCGAAGCCCGTGGCGGCGGACCTGATTGGGGCTAAGGTAAATATCATCGGGGCCGGCGAGATAATTGGCCTCTGCGCTGCGCAGGAAACCAAAGCCGTCCTGAAGCACCTCGATCGTGCCGCTGCCCATGATTTCGGCACCATCCTCGGCCTTCGCTTTGAGGATAGAGAACATCAAATCCTGTTTGCGCAGTGTCGATGCGCCCTCGATGCCCAGCTCTTCGCCCATTTCGACAAATACTGCTGGGGCTTTTTTCTTTAATTATTTCAAATGCATTTC
>JBBTFY010000065.1:0-16694 GCA_038041635.1 Pseudomonadota bacterium | reverse complement strand
GCAATCAACGCACGCGTGTTGGCGACGCCGTAAAGCGCGATGAAGCTGCCCATACGCGGGCCCTGTTCGCTGCCCAGCAGGATTTCATACAGCGCCTTGAACCAGTCGCGCAGCGACACGAACCCGTGCGCCTCATCCTTGCCGATAGTATAGACGATGGACTGGATATCCTCTGCCGTTGCCGCATCGCCCAATCTTTCGAGCACGGTATCGAGCGCGCTGAGCGCGCCCGCTTCCGCCTCGGTTGGCGCGCGCCGATGCAGCGTTGGCGCAACATAGTCCCGGTTATAGGCGAGCGCATGACCGATGAGCGCGTCGAGCTGTGGGTGCGCCGCGCGCGCCTGCGCGTGGGAAAGGCCAGATAAAGGCCCGGCGTTCGCCCCCACAACATAGTTGCCCAGATAGGCCCAGACCTGATCCGCATTTGCATGCGGCCCCAGCACCCCCGCCAGATTGAGCAACAACCCGAACGTCACCGGCGGGCCGTCCGCTGGTACCACGCCGTCATGGATGTGATGGACCGGATTGCCCAGCCGCTTGTCCACATCTTGGCCCGCATAGCTGGCGCGGAATTGCTCATATTCATCGACCGCGCGCGCGATAACGCCGACGTGCAGCGACTTGGCCGATTTAGGCTCACGATAGATGTAAAAGGCCAAGCTCTCGTTGGTGCCATAGGTCAGCCATTGGTCGATCGACAGGCCATTGCCCTTTGATTTCGAGATTTTCGTCCCGCGTTCGTCATTGAACAGCTCGTAAATCAGTCCTTCGGGTTTTTGCCCACCCAATATCCGCGCTATTTTGCCCGACTGAATCCCGCTGTCGGTCAAATCCTTGCCATACATTTCATAATCGACACCCAGCGCAACCCAGCGCATCGCCCAATCGACCTTCCATTGCAGCTTTGCCCCGCCCGACAATATGCACTGCTCAATGGTTTTGCCGTCATCGTCAAAGCGCACAAGGCCCGCATCCGCATCGACCACGGTGACGGGAACTTGCAGCACGCGGCCCGTGGTCGGCGAAATTGGCAGCACGGGCGAATAGGTCGCGGCGCGTTCGGCCCGCAATGTCGGCAGCATCACCGCCATGATCGCGTCATAGTGGAGCAGCACGCCGCGCAAGCCATCGTCAAACGCGCCGCTGTGATAGCGCTCGGTCGAACTGACAAACTCATAGTCAAAATCAAAACGATCGAGGAACGCGCGGAGCATCGCATTATTGTGGTGCGCGAAACTCTCATATTGGCCGAACGGGTCGGGGATCGTGGTCAGCGGGTGACCCAGATAGCGGTGGAGCATCTCTTGCTGCGGGACATTGTCGGGCACTTTGCGCAGGCCGTCCATATCGTCGCTGAACGCCACCAGCCGTGTGGTGGCACCCGGCACCAGCGCCTGATAGGCATGGCGGACCATCGTCGTGCGCAGCACCTCCTGAAATGTGCCGATATGCGGCAATCCCGACGGGCCATAGCCGGTTTCGAACAGCACTGGCCCCGCGCTGGCGGGCTTGCCCTGTGGCCAGCGCCGCGCGATTCTGCGCGCTTCCTCAAACGGCCATGCCTTTGAGGTTGCCGCCGCTGCTGCCAATTCACTACCGTTTGCCATTTGTTCTTTTGCTCTGTGAAGAATGTCGCTACGCCTGTGGCGCAAATGCGCGATGAATTGAACCCTTTATCTGATAGTGGCGGTAATAGGCTGTGAGCAGCACGCTACCCTACCCCGCGCTGCACGCCAGCCACGCCGGTATCTGGCTTAGCCAAGGCGGGGGCGAAACACGCGCGATTGACCGCAAGGAGGCGATCAGGCTGGCCGCCGACACCCCGCTCATCATGCTGGGGGCGCCGCTGGTGGGGGCGCGGTTGGGCTATCCCGATCTGTCCGGCCTCGATTTGTTGGAGCTATTCGCCTTTGTTCACCCAGCCAAGTTCGCGGTGCCGACGCCAAAAGGGCTGGCGAAGATGTTGAAAATTGCGGTGGCTGACGATGGAGACTCCACCGTCCCACAGCTGCTCCTCACCATCGCGCAAAAATTGCTCGATACGCTCACAGACCCTGCATGGTTTGAGCGCGAGGGCGCGTGGGATGCGGCGCAGGGGCTGGCGCGGGCGCGCTGGACATGGGCGGGCGAAGTGACGCGCAGGATTCCGATGCCGCCAAAGGGGGAGCCCAGCCTGTTTTCTAAGCTACCCGAATGGGAGGAAGGCGCAGCCCCGCCACGCCCGCGCGAGGTGACTTTGGCGCCTGAGGACATTGCCGAGCGGCTGGCGCACATCACGGCAGCGGGCGGAGAGAGCCGAGAGGGGCAGCGCGCGATGGCACAGGCGGTGGCGGCGATGTTTGCGCCGCGCCCTGCAAAGGGGTACCCGACGATGTTGCTCGCCGAAGCGGGGACGGGGATTGGCAAGACGCTTGCTTACCTCGCGCCCGCCGACTTGTGGGCCAAGGCGTCGGGCGGGACCGTGACCATTTCGACATTCACCAAAAACCTTCAGCGGCAATTGGCGCAGGAAACCCGCAGCCTTTATCAGGGCGAAGCGACACATCGCGCCAAGGTAGTGGTGCGCAAGGGCCGCGAAAATTATCTGTGCCTGCTTAACCTTGAGGATGCATTGCAAGGTGGCTTTTCCGGCCGCGCGGCGATCTTTGCCCGGTTGGCAGCACGATGGGTCGGCTATACCCGCGACGGTGACATGGTCGGCGGCGATTTGCCGGGCTGGTTGGCCAGCCTGTTCCGCAGAGCAGGCGCGACAGCATTGACCGACAGACGCGGCGAATGCGTTTATGCCGGATGCGCGCACTGGCGCAAATGCTTTATCGAGCGCTCGGTCCGCGCAAGTCGTAGTGCCGACATTGTTATCGCCAACCATGCGCTCACCATGGTCAATGCCGCGCGCGGACGGGAGGGCGACGCCCCACCAACGCGAATAATCTTTGATGAAGGGCATCATTTGTTCGACGCCGCCGATAGCATCTTTGCCACCGCGCTGACGGGGCAAGAAGCGATAGAGCTGCGCCGCTGGGTCATCGGGCCAGAGACGCAAAGCCGTGGACGGCGGCGCGGGCTGGCGGCGCGCCTCTCCGATGTCGCAAGCTATGACGAGCAGGGCGCGGAGGCGATAGAGGCGGCGCGGATCGCAGCGGCGGCACTGCCCGGCGATGGCTGGCTGCAGCGCCTGAGCGAAGGCGTGGGCGTGGGGCCGATTGAGGCGTTACTGGCGGAGGTGCGCGCGCACGTCTATGCTCGCGACGCCGCAGCAGAACGCGACGGCGACGCTGGCTATGGGCTGGAGGCCGAATTGGTCGACCCCGACGGGCGGCTGGTGGCGGCGGCCAATGCGGCGGCGGCGGCGCTCGATGCGCTGCTGCGCCCGTTGATGCTGTTGGGGCAGCGGATGACCGCGTTGATTGACGAGCCGCCAGACTGGCTCGATGCGCAAGCGCGCGCGCGGATCGACGGGGCTATCGCCAGCCTTGGCTATCGCTGTGAGACTGTTACGGCATGGGTGGCACTGGCCTCACGCGTGGGCGGGCCGGGCGACGCGGCGCTCGTCGATTGGCTGAACGTTGAGCGTATCGAGGGGCGAGAGATTGACATCGGCATCCAACGCCGCTGGCTCGATCCGACCAAGCCTCTGGCGGCGTCGGTGCTCAGCCCAGCGCACGGCGTGCTGGTGACATCGGCGACGCTGGCGCTGGGCGATTGGGACCGTGCCGATGCGCGCAGCGGTGCGCTCCACTTGCCGCGCGCACCGCTCCATTTCGAAGCGGAAAGCCCGTTCAATTATGCCGCGAACAGCGAAGTTCTCATCATCACCGACATCAAGCGCGGCGACATGGCGGCGCTGGCGAACGCGTATGCGCGGTTGATCGAGGCGGCGGGGGGCGGGGTTTTGGGCCTGTTCACCGCAATCCGGCGGCTGCGCGCCGTTCATGCGCGGATTGCCGACCATCTGGCGCGTGCAGGGTTGCCCGTCCATTCGCAACATGTCGACCCCATCGATACCGGAACATTGGTGGATATTTTCCGCGACGACCCGCGCTCGTCCTTGCTCGGCACCGATGCGCTGCGTGACGGGGTCGATGTGCCCGGCCAATCGCTGCGGATGGTTGTGATGGAAGGGGTGCCGTGGATCAAGCCAAGCGTGCTGCACGCGGCACGGCGGATGGCCCAAAATGCGGGTGGGGGCGGTTCGCATTATGACGATGCGATTATCCGCACGCGACTGGCCCAGGCTTTTGGCCGCCTGATCCGCCGCAATAGCGACCGTGGGCGTTTTGTCATGCTGTCGGGGGCTATGCCAACGCGCTTGCTGCGCTCTTTTCCAGCCGCAACACCGGTGCACAGGTTGACGCTTGACGACGCGCTGGCGCGAATTGCGCGTGACCCGATGCTCAGCGCCGATATTGCATCATCATCAGATTCGGGCATGATGGGTGCAGGGGGGATTGAGACCGCATGAAACGCCTGATCCTGTTGCGCCACGCCAAATCGGGCTGGGACGACGCGGTCGCGCGCGACTATGACCGCCCGCTAGGTGAGCGCGGCCGCACTGCTGCGACAAGTATCGGGCGCTGGGCGGGGCAAAGTGGCGTGGCGGTGGATAGCATCATCGCGTCGCCCGCCGTGCGCTGCACCGAAACGCTCGACCTATTCCAACCCGCCGCCGGAATGGCGACCATCGAGCCACATTGGGATCGGCGCATCTACCTCGCTTCCTCGGCGACGTTGATCGACGTTGTGCGCGATCTTGATGATGAAAACGTGGTGGTGCTGATGTGCGGGCATAATCCGGGCATGGAGGATTTAATCCTCGACCTTGTGCCCGATGACGGCAGCACGCCGCTTCGCGATTTGGCCGAAGAACAATTCCCGACGGCGGCGCTGGCGACAATCGAACTGGATGTGGCGCATTGGCGCGATGTCGACAATCGCTGTGGGCGGTTGGTACAATTTACCCGCCCGCGCGATGTCGATGATAGCTTAGGGCCAGAGGATGATTAAGCCAAAATGCTAATTAGCGTCCAGCGCCGCCTGTAACCGCGCCCTTACCCTGAGCAGCAACGCCAAATCAGGTTGCCCGGCGGATTGTTGTGGCTGAACCGATTGTGGAGCATCACCGCCGTGCAGCGCCCGCGCCGCCCCTTCGAGCGTATAGCCTTGATCGGCAACAAGTTGTTGCAGGCGCTGGACTAACGCCACATCGGCGACGCGGTAATAGCGCCTTCCTGCGCGTCGCAACGGCCTAAGATCCGCAACATTACGCTCCCAATAGCGTAAAATATGCGTCGCGATGCCGGTGTCAGCGCTGACTTCCCCAATCGTCCGCAGAGCATCAGGTGCCTTGCTGACAGTGGCATGGGCCACAGCTAGCCTGCTATCCGTTCACGCACCGACTGGCTGGCGCGAAAACCCAATACGCGGCGCGGCGCAATCGGCACTTCAACCCCGGTTTTGGGATTGCGGCCGATCCGCTGGTTCTTGTCGCGCAACGTGAAGGTGCCGAACCCGGTCAGTTTGACCTGTTCGCCGTCACCAAGCGCGCTGGTGATATGGCCGAGGATGGATTCGACTAGTTTTGCCGCTTCAGCGCGCGACAAGCCGACCGCACGATTAATAGATTCGGCCAATTCGGACCGTGTTAATGTTGGCAAACCCACCTTATTCTCCCTTATCTATTGGAGTATTTGCGTCAAACTAGCGATGCGCTGAGCAGTGCGCAAGTATCATTAGAAACGAAGGAGAATAGCGCCCCAGGTAAAGCCGCCGCCCATCGCTTCGAGCACCAGCAATTGCCCTGGCTGGATGCGGCCATCGCGCACCGCGACATCGAGCGCCAGCGGCACCGACGCCGCCGATGTGTTGGCATGTTGGTCAACCGTCAATATGATGCGCTCGCTCGGCAGCCCCATTTTCTTGGCCGTCGCGTCGATAATCCGGCGGTTGGCCTGATGCGGAACCACCCAGTCAATGTCCGCCGCATCGACGCCCGCATCGTCCAGCACTTCGGCCAGAACCGAGGCAAGGTTGGTGACGGCGTGGCGGAACACTTCGCGGCCCTGCATCCGCAAATGGCCAACGGTTTGCGTTGTCGACGGCCCGCCATCGACATAGAGCATCGGGCCGTGGCGGCCATCGGCGTGAAGCCGCGTGGCCAGCACGCCGCGCCCCGCATCATCATTGGCGCTGAGCACCACCGCGCCCGCGCCATCGCCGAACAGGACGCATGTTGTGCGGTCCTCCCAATCGAGCAGGCGGCTCATCGTTTCCGCGCCGATCACTAGCGCGTGGCGCGCCATGCCGCATCGCAGCATGCTGTCCGCAACGCCCATCGCGTAAAGAAATCCCGAACAGACCGCCGCCACATCGAAGGCGATGCAATCGTCGATGCCGAGCAGCGCCTGCACCTTGGTCGCGGTAGCAGGGAAAGTATTATCGGGCGTCGCGGTGGCGATGATAATCAGACCGATGTCGGCGACCTTCAGCCCCGATGCGTTCAGCGCATTACGCGCGGCCTCGGTTGCCAACGTCGCCGTGGTTTCGCCCTGTCCCGCGATATAGCGCTGGTGGATGCCGGTGCGCTCGACGATCCATTCGTCGCTGGTATCAACCCGGGCAGCCAATTCGGCGTTGGTCACGCACCGCACCGGAAGCGCGCTGCCGGTGCCAATGATGATCGACCCCATAGTCATTCACTCTCAGTATCGGGCGCCGCCACGGGCCGTTCGTCACCGCGATGCAGGCCCGCAAGGTCGTTTTGCACTTGGCCGACTATGTCCTTTTCCAGCAATTCGGCACAGACGTGAATGGCGTTGGCCACTCCCTTGTCATTCGCGCTGCCATGGCTTTTGAGGACGACGCCGTTGAGGCCAAGGAACACCGCGCCATTGTGATTATTGGGGTCAAGGTGATGGCGCAACAATTCGGTTGCGGGCCGCGAGATGAGAAAGCCGAACTTTGACCGGATCGAGCTGGTAAAGGCACGGCGCAGCAAATCGGTAACGAACCGCGCCGTCCCTTCGATGGTTTTGAGTGCGATATTGCCCGAAAAACCATCGTGCACGACAACGTCAACCTCGCCGCGCGACAATTTGTCACCCTCGATATACCCGCAAAACTCCATCGGCAATCCGTCGACCGCGCGTAATTGCGCAGCGGCATCGCGCACCGAATCAATGCCTTTTTGCGCCTCGGTTCCAATGTTGAGCAGCGCAACACGCGGGCGGGCCACACCCATGGCGGTGCGGGCATAGGCCGCGCCCATCAACGCAAACTCGACCAGATTATTAGCATCGCATTCGGTGTTTGCCCCAAGGTCGAGCATCACCACATCATTGTCGCCAAGCGTGGGCAGCATCGCGGCAAGCGCGGGGCGGTTAATCCCCGGCATCGTGCGCAATGCTATTTTCGCCATCGCCATCAACATGCCAGTATTGCCAGAAGACAAGGCCGCTCCCGCCTCGCCCTGCTTTACCGCGTCGATGGCACGGCCCATGGATGTGTCGCGAGCGCCGCGCAGTGCTTCGCGCGACGGTTTGTCGTCGCCGGAAATCACTTTGTCGGTATGGAGTATCTCGCTGACGGCGCGTAGTTCGGGATGCTCATCGAGCCCGCGCTCGATCCGCGTCTGGTCGCCCACAAATAAATAACGCACATGCGGGTGGCGAATAGCTGCGAGCGCAGCGCCAGCAACCATGACGCGCACCCCAACATCGCCGCCCATCGCATCAATCGCGATCCGCGGTTCAGTGGTCACGCTGCCGTCCTTTCCGACGAGGCGCTTTAAGCGCCAACCGCCACCACTTCGCGGCCGTTATAATGGCCGCACGCCGCACACATGTGGTGAGGGCGCTTCAATTCGCCACAATTCGAGCATTCTTGATAGGCCTCAACGGGCAGCGAATCATGGCTGCGGCGCATGCCGCGCTTTGAAGGGGAGGTTTTGCGTTTTGGAACTGCCATGACTAACCTTAACTTTTGAACACTACAATATGTTGGCGGCCCATAGCGCGCCCCGCCCCGAATGGCAATCACGCACCACACCGCCAGAAGGCGATAGGAAAGGCGACCACATGGTGGAGGGACTCAAAACGCAAAGAGCCAATCGGGCGCTCCTTTAGCCTATTTACGCGGTGTTGCAACCCAGTTTGACGGCTATTGCAGCTATCCCGCATTTGCTCCACTATGGACACAGTGGCCAGCGAGCATCCATAAGCCACGCACAGGGGAAGCAAAAATGACACCGACAATCACACTGATTTTTACAGCCTGCGCCGCATTGGTGAACTTGTGGCTGGCCATTCGCATCGGCAAGGTGCGCACAGCAGAAAAAATCAGCCATGGCGATGGTGGGCACGGCCTGTTGGGGCGGCGAATGCGCGCGCAGCTTAACTTTGCTGAAAATACGCCCGTTGTTCTCATCCTCGTGTTAGCGCTCGAACTGTCGGGGACTCCGACGCTGTGGTTATGGATATTGGCGGTTGCCTATATCATTGGCCGCATCCTCCATGCGCTGGGCATGGACCCGGAGGGGCGAAATTGGATGCGCGGCGCTGGTATCATGGCCAGCATGCTAGTGACATTAATCCTCGTCGGTTTGGCGCTTTATGCGGGCTATGGCCATATAGCGGCCCCCGCTATACCGGCAGACACTAGTATTCCGGTCTAAGCGAGTGCAGCGTCACTGACAAAAGAATTGGTTTTGCGCTCCTGACCAAAGGTGCTGGTCGGCCCGTGCCCGGGGATGAACAGCGTGTCATCGCCGAGCGGCCAAAGCCGATTGGTGATAGCGTCGATCAGGTCGGCGTGGTTGCCGCGCGGAAAATCGGTGCGGCCAATCGACCCTTGGAACAGGACATCGCCGACAATCGCCAGTTTTGATGGCGCGTGGTAAAATATGACGTGCCCCGGTGTGTGGCCGGGGCAATGGATGACATCGAGCGTCAGATCGCCGACCCGCACCGTATCACCATGCTCCAGCCAGCGGTCGGGTTCGAACACCGCGCCGTTGACGCCATATTTGCGGCCATCCTCATCGAGCCTGCTGATCCAGAAACGGTCTTCCTCCTGCGGCCCTTCGATAGGAACACCCAATTCCTTGGCCAGCGTCCCTGCCTCGCCGCAATGGTCGATATGGCCATGCGTAATCAGGATTTTTTCAAGGCTAACGCCCGCCTGTTGCAGCGCGGCCTTCAGCTTTGGCAAGTCGCCGCCCGGATCGACCAGCGCCGCCTTGTTGGTCGTGGTACACCACAGCAAAGTGCAATTTTGCTGGAGCGGCGTCACCGGAATGATCGCGGCGCGAAGGGGAGGCATGGGAGCAGGCTCGTTCATTCGCTCTGCATGGCCGTAGCCATGGGGTGAATCAAGCCCTCAATCCTTTAGCGTCATCACCCCGCCCGTAATCCGCACCTCGCTTAATGTCCCAAGAAATGACTGGCCGAGCAACGATGTTGGCAGCGCGGTCCCTTGTGCCACAACCGCCCTCACGCCGCGCCGTTCCACCCCAGCGACGCTCATCCTTTCGATGGTGACGGGGGCAACAGCGACATCGCCAGCAGCGGTGCGGGCATGGCCCGTAAATTGCGATGGCCCTAGGGCGAACCCCGCCTGCCTAGCGTCCTGTTCGGTGAGCACCACCACCCCCGCACCCGTATCCACCACCATCGCAGCGGTGGTGCCATTGACCATCGCCGTGACACGGTAATGGCCATTGCCATCGGTGTGGATGCCGGTTGGGGGTATGGCCGGGGGCTGGTCGGTGGATGCAGCCGATTGCGGGGCGGGCGCATCACTCGTCATCTGCTGCACCGCCTCGCCCGCCAGCGGGCCAAACAGCGCCACCGTGACGGCAATAGCGCCGACAAGCAGGAGTGTGCGGATCAACATGACTGGATTATCGCATAATGTCCCTACTATCGGGTAAACCTACCTTGGCTCGGCAACCCCACTGCGCGCCTGCTGCGAGTCAAAGCTGGCGGGCGCATCGGCCCCCGTACCCGACAAGGTGATGCGCGTGCAGGCATAGGGGCGGCCGCTGATATTGTCGGCATCCCGGCTGTCGATCGGCCATAGCACTGCGGCATTGGGATGGCCTGAGAAACAAGCGATGGCCTCTGCTGTTCCGGTGCGTGCCCGCGCGGCGTGCCAATCGGCGTCGGCCCACAGCGGGGCACGCCAGCCAAAGATTTCGATGCTAACATCGCCCGTGCCGCGCAAAGCCGCAAAGGGCGAGGTCGCGTCCTCAAATATCAGTCGCTCGATCTCCGCCAACTCGCCGGGGCTCCGCGTCCCCCCCGGCCCGCCGCCGTGCATCGCCGCAACGGCCGTGCGGTCGCCAGTGCGCACAGCAATGATGAACCGCGTCACCGCATCTGCCATCTGCCTGCGCACATCGCCATCGGAAAGCGGAGAGAGGTTTCCGAGGTCCGGCCCGGCATCGGCGCGCAGCAGGCGGGTGAGCGGCGCTGGGCCTAGGTCAGTGACGACGCGTGCCCTGAACGTCCGGCCATGAAAATAATGACAATATCCAATCGCCATCGTGATCACTTGTGGGTTCGCAGCACGGGCGTGAGCCGCCGCTGCGTCGCAATCGAACAGAATGCCAATGACGCGCACACGGGTCGGTGCCTCAAAATGATGATCGCTATACAGGCCCAGCACCGCGCCGCTGCTCGATGGGTCATTTTCACGGGTTGCGGGGCGATAGCGCGCGCGCTCATCCGCAACCAGCGTACGGCCAACCACGATGCCCTCAATCGCGATGCAGCTACCCAATGGCACGTCACCTGTCGCCTGTGCAAAGGTGGCAGCAGTGGCATGCGCCGCGTCGCAATCTTGTGCAGCGGCGGGCGCGGAGAGCGCAAACAAGGCCAATGGGGCGAGCGCAAAGGTTATACGGGTCAACATAGGACCGATGCTAATCCCAAAAACATGTCCCGCCGATGAACGTCATCGCGGCCCCATCCACCCTCGCCACGCGTCCGCCGATATATCATCGACGCGGCGATGCTCGACCGACCAGCCAAGCGCGGGATAGGCGATGCGCCCACGCGCTGGGTCCGCGTCTGCAATCGGCACCACCACCAGCCGCCGATTGACGGTCGAGCGCCAGTTCATCCGCGCGGTATTCTCTTGGCCGACATAGCATCCCTTGGTGAAGCTGACGCCGTTCAGCTCCGCCGCATTACATTCAAGCCACAATGTCGTGCCATCGCCCAGTTCGGCAACGCCCTCGGTCACGCCTAGCGACAGGCGGTGTGCGTGATATTCATCCGACGTGTCGCCGCCCGTGGGTGGGGCAAGCCAACGTTGCCCAAGCGCGGCGAGGCGCGGATCGGCGGCCTCACCAGCATCCATCGACCAATGCACCGCCAGCTCCGGATCGAACGATATGGTGATTGCGCGGCGCAGTCGATAGAGCGTCAAGCGCTTGACCAGAGCCTCGGCCCGCGCCGCCTCACAGTCGATCAGTGCATCATCGCCATCAATCCACACGAAAAAATCGAACAACATTTTCCCCTGCGGCGTAAGCAGCGCGTTATAGATGGGGAGTGACCCGCTGACATCATTGGTCACCAGCGATTGCAGGAATGCCTGCACATCGTCCCCCGACAGGCGGACGACAGCGCGATCAGAAAGGGTTGTTAGGGTCATATCGCTTAGCTAGGGGAAGCATATGCAAATGTCACCAGACAGCCTGACCATCCGCCGTCCCGATGACTGGCATGTGCATGTGCGCGATGGGGCGATGCTGGACGCGGCGCTACCCCACACCGCACGCCAATTTGCCCGCGCCATCGTCATGCCCAATCTGTCACCGCCGGTCAGCACGGTCGCAGCGGCCATCGCCTATCGGAGGCGCATCATCGCCGCGATTCCGGCCGGGGTGGACTTCACCCCGCTGATGACCTGTTACCTGACCGACAGCCTATCGCCCGACGAAGTGCGGCGCGGCCATGCCGAGGGGGTGTTCACCGCCGCCAAACTATACCCCGCCAATGCCACCACCAACTCGGCGGCTGGCGTTACGTCAATCGCGGCGATCGCGGACGTGCTGGAGGCAATGCAATCATGCCGCATGCCGCTGTTAATCCACGGCGAAGTGACCGACCCCGACATAGACATCTTCGACCGCGAGGCCGTGTTCATCGAGCGGGTGCTTGTGCCATTGGCGCGCGACTTTCCCGAACTACGCATCATCTTTGAACATATCACCAGCAAAGATGCCGTCGATTTTATCGCGGCAGCGGGGCCGAACGTAGCAGCGACCATCACCCCGCACCATTTGCATATCAACCGCAACGCGATGTTTGCTGGCGGCATTCGCCCGCACGCTTATTGCCTGCCCGTCGCCAAGCGCGAGGCGCACCGTCTGGCACTGCGCAAGGCGACGACGTCCGGTTCTCCCAAGTTTTTCCTTGGCACCGACAGCGCACCACATGAAGCGTCGGCCAAGCAATCGGCCTGTGGCTGCGCGGGGATATTCAACGCGCCTTTCGCGCTCGAAAGCTATGCTACGGTGTTTGATGAGGAAGGCGCTCTCGATAAATTAGAGGGCTTTGCGTCCGAACATGGCCCCCGTTTTTACGGACTGCCGCTCAATGATGGCACAGTGACGCTCATGCGCGCGGCGGCGGTTGTGCCCGAACATATAGCCTCGGCAGGGGCCGTCATAGTGCCATTCCATGCGGGCGAGACGCTGGGCTGGAAACTACGCTTCTGAACGATGCTGCCGTATCGCTGACCAGCTATACAGCGCCAACGCACCCCAGATGAGCGGAAAGGCGACCTTATGCGCCAGTGACATAGCCTCGCCATAGAGGAACAGCCCCAGCATCATCTGGATCGTCGGCCCAAGATATTGGATCAACCCCATCGTCGCGTAACGCAGCCGCCGTGCGGCAAAGGCGAACAGCAATAGCGGCACGGCGGTGATGACCCCCGCTGCTATTAACAGCGCGTCCTTTGCCGCCCCCGCATTTCCAAAGGCCAAACTGTCATTTGCGGTCCAATAGACCATGCCGAGCAGGGCAAAGGGGAGCAAGACCAGCGTTTCCGCTGTCAGCCCGACCATCGGGCCGGCAGGCGTCATTTTGCGTATCAGGCCGTAGACGCCAAAAGACACTGCGAGCGATATGCTGATCCACAAGGTCGAGAGCGCGCCAACGCCAAGGACAATCACCCCCGCCCCCGCCAAGGCCACCGCACACCATTGCGCACGGCTGAGCCGTTCCCCTAGCACCGCGAAACCCAGCAAAACGTTGAGGATGGGGTTCAGGAAATAGCCTAGGCTAGCCGCCAAAATATGGCCGTTCTGCACCGCCCATATATACAGCAGCCAATTGACGGCAATGAGCAGCGCGCTGGCGATCAGCGGGGAAATCAGCCGCCAGTTGACCAGCGTTTCCCAAAGCCCCGCCAACCGCCCGCGCAGCAACAGGATGAGAAGCAGCAAAAACACCGACCAGATGATGCGGTGCGCGACAATTTCCAGCGGCGGCACACCGACCAGCGCATGAAAATATACGGGCATGATGCCCCACAGCGCATAGGCCGCGAAGGCCGCATAAAGCCCCGTCGCAGCGGGGGATTTTGTGTCCGTCATTGGATCAGAGGATGCCGCCGCCCAGCCATAGCCGCGCGATGCCAATCAACACGACAATCAGGCACAAATTGCGCCCCGAACGACTGCTCGACACTTGACCAAGCGCGAGGCCGACCAGCGCCATCGGGATAATCAGCCAATTGGCCCAGCCCAATAACGGTATAAACGCCAGCACAGCAAGAATCAGCGTGACAGCGCCGATGATGAGTGAAAAGATGTTCAGCATGAACTGCTTATGTCAATTCGACACCTATGCTGCAACCACCATTCGTCCCATTTGCGAACAAAGTTGCGTCGCCTTAACCCTAATCCTTTCTTGCTGTTAACCGCGTTTCATCACATAATATTAACGCTTTCAGCCTTAGCGGAGATGAAAGTTAAGGGAGTGTTAGCAATGTTATCTCACCGTCTGAAGCTGGCCAGTGCCGCGATGCTGCTGGGTCTGTCCGCGACCGCGTGCAACCGCGAACCGGCCAAGCTCGCTGAGCAGGATGACGGGCTAACCTCCAACGATCCAGCCGTCAAAGGCGCGATAGAGGACCAGATCATGGTCGATCCGTCGGTCACGGGCGGGTCAAACACCAACGCCGCAACGGTCGGTGCGCGCCCTGTCGATGGCGGCGTGCCTACGGTTCGCGGCGGTGGCAGCGCCAATGATGCGCTGGCCGATGCCCGCACCCGCGTCGGCGGGCAGATGCTGCGCGCTCCTGCGCCCGGTCGGTTCGAAGATGCTTGTGACAGCAATTGCGACCGCGTGGCTGCGGCCCGCCCCGCAACGCTAGGTGGCCTTGCGCGGCAACAGGCTGGCGCTGGCTGTGCCGCCGACATTCGCTATGGCGCAGACTGGGCACAGCGGCTGCCTGCGGCATTCGCCATATACCCGCGCGCCGCGCTGGTTGAAGCAGCGGGGGTCGCCAACGGCACCTGTAATGTCCGCGTCGTCAATTTTCAAAGCCGCGCTGGGATGCAGGCAATCATGGACTATTATTACACCATGGCAACGCGCGGTGGCTATTCGGCCGAGCATTTGTTGCGCGGCAACGAACATTATCTGGGCGGCACGCGCGGTGACGACGCCTTTGTCATCATGGCGCGCAATGTCGCTGGCGGCATTGTCGATGTTGACTTGGTCGCCAGCGGCGGTCGCTAATTCGCTGATGTCAGTGTCTGGTAACTTCGTCGAGTAGCGCACTATCCAGCGTCAATAGCCGCTCCACTTCGCGCCAGTGACAGTAGCTGATGATATTGCCGCGCGCGCGGCTCTGTGCTGCGCGTAAAACAGCTGCATCGACCGCCGCTTCGCCAAACTCCATCGTTAACGCCATTGCCTGTGCAACCATATCGCGGCCGCCAGCAAAGGGCGGTACTGTTCCGCGCGCATGCGCACCGCCAACAGCAGGAACAGCGAATAAATTATCAAAAGCGGGATTGTTCATAGGTTTGGCAATAGCGCCCAGCCGTCACCATGTCGCAACCACATGGGGTGAATGATGCGTTCACTATGATGATGGCACCAGTTTTCAGTTGTCCTAGCGGCTGTGCTGGCATAGCCATTAGCGATGATCAAAAAAATCCTCATCGGCTTGCTCGCCCTCATTGCCATCATTGCCTGTGCTTTGTGGTGGCTCAGCCTTCCCGATGTATCGCGGCTGCCCAACGCCGAACTGACGGGCCGCGTGCCGGTGCTTGGCGAGCCGCGCGTGCAATCAGCCTTGCCGACGATCAACATTGCGCACGCCGCCGCGTGGCCCGCCAATGCTGCACCGACGACCGCGCCGGGGCTGACCGTGAACCGCTTTGCGGCGGGGCTTGATCATCCGCGCAACCTCTATGTCCTTCCCAATGGCGATGTTCTGGTTGCCGAAACCAATTCCCCCCCGCGTGCGGGCGGCGGTATTTCGGGGTGGTTCGCGCGCTATATATTGGGCAGCGCGGGGGCGGGCGTTCCCTCTGCCAACCGCATATCCTTGCTGCGCGATGGCGATGGCGATGGCGTGGCTGAAATAAAAACAGCTTTCCTAACGGGCCTCAACGCCCCTTATGGTATGGCGCTGGTCGGAACAAAATTATACGTCGCCAATACCAATGCGCTGATGGTGTTCGATTATGTGCCGGACAGCACCAGCATCACGACACCGGGCCGCAAAGTCATCGACCTGCCGGCCAGCGGTGCCAATGAGCACTGGACCAAAACCTTGGTCGCCAGCCCCGATGGGCGCATCTTGTATGTCGGCATTGGTTCAAACAGCAATATCGCCGATGGCGGGATGGCATGGGAGCGCGGGCGGGCGCAAATCATCGAAGTGCGCCCCGACAGCGGCTATAAACGCACTTTCGCGAGCGGCATTCGTAACCCGTCGGGCCTTGCCATCCACCCAATAACCGGCGCGTTATGGGCCAGCGTCAACGAACGCGACATGTTGGGGTCCGACATGGTCCCCGATTATTTGGCGGAAATAGAGCTGGGCGATTTTTACGGCTGGCCCTGGTATTATTGGGGCGGTTTCCTCGATGACCGCGTCCCCGAACCCGACACCGATGATCGCCGCCAATATGTCGCGCGGCCCGATTATGCACTAGGCGCGCATGTTGCGCCATTGGGGATGAGCTTTGCCACTTACCCCGCATTGGGCGCACCATGGGGCAATGGCGCGTTCATCGCGCTGCATGGATCATGGAACCGTGTGCCGCGCGCAGGTTATAAGGTCGTGTTCGTCGCGTTCGGCGATGACGGGACGCCTAGTGACACCCTCCCGCTCGACGTGCTGACCGGCTTTATCAATGCGAACGGCGAAGCGATGGGGCGCCCAGCCGATGCCCGTCAAACGCGCGACGGCGCGTTATTGGTGGCGGACGATGTGGGCAATATCATATGGCGGGTGAGCAGACACCCTTAGGGCCCTATACCCGCATCGGCATCAGGACATAGAGCGCAGGCGCATCCGCGCTTTCGCGTATCAAGGTTGGCGCAGCGGAATCGGCCAGATGCAGTTCAACACCCCCGCCGTCGATTTGACCAATGATGTCGGCCAGATATTTGGCGTTGAACCCGATTTCGATGGGATCGGCGCTGTAATCGCCCGATATT
>JBBTFY010000064.1:0-28632 GCA_038041635.1 Pseudomonadota bacterium | reverse complement strand
CATTGCCCAGGGCATCAAATTGCACATGCACCAGCAATTGTTCGCGGGTTACGGGACGCGCGAATGCCAGCGCGCGGTTGTTACGCGACAGATAATACCAATCGCGCGCTTGGTCGGGCGCAACCATGCTCCCCTGCCCACCCGTCGCGGTGAATTGTCCGGTCAATGTCGGGCGGCCAAGCGTGCTGGCCACCGATTCGCGATTGTCGATGCCGACGCTGACCGAATCGAGCAATGTCGCATCGACAATATAACCCTCATGCGTACGCAGCTGGGTGCAGCCCGTGGCCAGCAACGCCATCGGTATGGCGAACATCAGTTTTGAGTGTGGCAAAGCGCGCATGAACACATATATCCCTTAACGGACCATCGCGCATGGACGCGACGGCAATGGCAGACCATGCCCCTGTGCATGGGCTTTAGGCCAACTGGGCGGGGTGACGCAAGCGTGACTATTCGGCCCTTCCACTCGTAAACAAGCGTGTCTCGCTTCCCTCGGCGGCAAAGCATCACTATGAGCGCGACATGTCCTTCCTGTCCAATCTGTTCGCCCGCAAATCTGATCCACGTGATCGCTTGCGCCCACTTTATGACGCTGTTGTCGTTTTGGGCCGTGACCCGCGTTGGTATGAAACTGGCGTGCCCGACACGATTGATGGACGCTTTGAGATGGTCACCGCCATTATCGCGCATGTCCTGTTGCGGTTGGAAGGAGATGAGGATGTGCGGCAGGATAGCGCCCACCTTACCGAAATTTTCATCGACGATATGGATGCGCAATTGCGCCAATCGGGGGTCGGCGACCTGATGGTTGGCAAACATATCGGCAAGATGATGGCGGCGCTCGGTGGGCGTTTGGGTGCCTATCGCACTGCAACCAGCGCGATGGATCGGGCACAGACATTGACCCGCAACCTTGGGCTTGCTGAGCATATAGTGCTGGATACGGCGGGCGCGCGGTTACAGCGGCTGGTGGGGGCATTGGCGACGACACCGACGACATCAATCCTCGCTGGGCAATTGCCGGAGATAGGGTGATGGCAGATTCAATCGCTGAAACCTTCACCCGCATCATGACGGTTGAGGAGGCGCATCGACAGATTGATCCGCTGTCTATCACCGCGACGCCAGAGGAAGGCACAGATGTTGCGCGGCGTTTTGACTGGCTTGGCGTCAAAGACATGGCTGCGACTTTGCGTTTTTCGGGCAGCGGCACCGTGGTCGTTATCACGGGCAACGTGCGCGCAAGCGTCACTCAGGCCTGCGTTGCCACCGCGCGGCCAATCACTACCCGTGTCGATGCGCCATTTACGGTCCGGTTGGTCCCTATGGCCCAGATGGAGGTCGAGGCCGAGGCATGCGAGGTCGAGCTGTCCGACGTGGCGCTCGACTCGATTGGTTATGACGATGCGCGGTTTGACTTGGCCGACATTATTGCCGAAACTTTGGCACTGTCGCTCGACCCATGGCCGCGCCGCGCCGATGCCGACGAATGGCTACGGGCACAGGGCGTCATGGGTGAACAAGATGTCGGGCCGTTTGCGGGGCTCGCAGCCCTAAAGGCAAAGCTAGAGAAGCCTTAGCACCGGACTCCGAGCGATTAGAACGGTGGACCTTTAGAACGGGACTTCGTCGTCGAGATCGTCGGGGAAGGGTGATCCGCCGCCCGAACTTGCGCCGCCATTGCCCCCACCACTGCTTGGCGACTGACCCCAATCGCCGCCGCCGGAACTGCCGCCGCCCGATCGTGATCCGCCGCCAGACCCGCCACCCGGTGCGCCATCAAGCATGGTCAATACGCCGCCAATGCCGCCGATGCTGACCTCGGTGGTGTAGCGGTCGTTGCCGTCGCGGTCCTGCCATTTGCGCGTGCGAAGCTGACCCTCGACATAGATTTTACTGCCCTTGCGCAGATATTTTTCGGCAACGCCGACCAGCCCTTCGCTGTTGATGACAACATTATGCCATTCGGTCTTTTCCTTGCGCTCGCCCGTCGCCCGGTCTTTCCAGTTTTCCGACGTGGCAATGCGCAAATTGCAAATCTTGCCGCCGTTCTGAAACGACTTCACCTCTGGGTCCGCGCCCAGATTGCCGATCAAAATGACCTTGTTGACGCTACCAGCCATATATTCTTACCCCAGTCCGAATGCCACAGCGATCCAATAGGTCGCCCCTGCTGCGCCATAGGCCAGCGCGAATAAATAGCCAACCATGAAGGCGGGCCATTTCCAACCATTTGTTTCGCGCCGCGTCACGGCAATTGTCGAAATACATTGCGGGGCAAATACGAACCAGGCGAGAAAAGCGAGCGCAGTGGCCAGCGACCAACGCGAAGAAAGGCGGTTTTGCAGGCGGTTTGCAGTGGCATCATCATCGCTGCCCTCAATAGCATAGGCAGTCGCAAGCGCAGAGACCGCGACTTCGCGTGCCGCCATGGCGGGGAGCAGCGCAATGGCGATGTCGTGATTAAAGCCTATCGGTTTCACCACCACTTCCACCGCCGAAGCGATATGCCCGCCGATGCTATAGTCGAGTTGATTCGCCGTCGAATCAGCGGGAACGCGCGGAAAACTGAGCAACAGCCACAAGATGATGGTGGTGGCAAAGATGATCGTTCCCGCGCGGCGCAGGAAAACAATCGCGCGCTGCCACAGCCCCAGCAACAAATCGCTAAAGCGCGGCCATTGGTAACGCGGCAATTCCATCAACAGCGATGTATTGGCCCCGCGCGTGACGGTGCGCCGCAACAACCATGCCGCCAGCAGCGCCGCTATGACGCCCGCAAGATAAAGGCAAAACAGCACAAGCCCTTGTAACCCGATGCCCGGCCCGACATTGCGCGCGGGGATGAAGGCGCTGATGATGATGGCATAAACGGGCAGCCGCGCCGAACAGGTCATCAACGGCGCAATCAGGATGGTGGTCAGCCGGTCCTTGGGGTCGGCAATCGCGCGGGTCGCCATGATGCCCGGCACCGCGCAGGCGAAGCTGGAGAGCAGGGGGATGAACCCGCGACCCGACAGGCCGACCTTTGCCATCAACCCGTCCATCAAAAAGGCCGCGCGCGCCATATATCCGCTCGCTTCGAGCAGCAGGATGAAAAAGAACAGGATAAGGATCTGCGGCAAAAAGGTGATGACCGCGCCAACCCCGGCAATCGCCCCTTCGGTCACAAGATCGCGCCAGAAACTTGGCAACAGGGCAGCTTTGATCCAATCGCTTAGCGCTGCGACCCCGCCGCCTAACATGTCAATCGGTGCCTGCGCCAGCGTGAACACCGCTTGGAACATGACGAACAAGATGCCGAGCAGGATGAGCACGCCCCAAATGGGGTGGAGCAGCACATCGTCAATTGCCCGCGTCCAGCCGCGCGATGCACTTTCCGAAACGATGGCGGCGCGCGCTATCTTGTCAGCCACGGCGGGCCTCTGTGCGGGTTCGCAAAGGGCAATGCCTGTCACCGCGTCAGCATTTAGCGCTATATCCAGCGACTCCAGCAACGACTCAATCCCGCGCCGCCGCACCGCGACGGTGGCGACAACGGGCACGCCAAGCGCCTGTGCCAGCCGCTCTGCGTCCAGCACCAGCCCGTCACGTTCGGCCATATCGACCATGTTGAGCGCGACAATGACCGGCAGGCCCAGCGCCAGCAGTTCCAGAACGAAGCGCAAATGGTGCGGCAAATTGCCCGCATCGACGACGATAATCATTGCATCGGGACGGCGCTCTCCCGCCTGTGTCCCCATCAACACATCGTGCGTTACCGCTTCGTCAGGGCTAGATGGCATCAGACTGTATGTGCCGGGCAAATCAATAAAGTCGATGACCCGGCCATCGGCAAAGCGGCCGCGCCCCGAATGGCGCTCTACCGTCACGCCGGGGTAATTGGCGATTTTCTGACGTGCACCGGTCAGCGCGTTGAACAGCGAGCTTTTACCGGCATTGGGATTACCGACCAACGCAACCAATGGCGCAGCGACACTCATGCGGCCGTGCAGGCCATAGCCATGGTGAAAGCGGCGGCGTGCGCACCGCGCAACACGACGCGCATCCGACCAATCCGCACCGCCAGCGGATCGCGTGAGAAGAGCGAACCACGGTGGAGCGCCTCTACCTCAACCCCAATATCCAACCCAAACTCCTGTAACCGGCGCGCCTCTGCTGGGGACAGCATAGACCAATCAACCGCCACGATGCGGGCGGTTTGGCCAATGGTCAGGCGGTCAAGGGTGAGAGGGGCGGTGGAGTGCACTTGCGAACCATTATCATTATTGGAAGATTATGCAACATGCATATGATTTTAACCCGCTTTATCGTGGGGGATAGCGTAATCGACCAACGAAGCGCGCAAGGCTGGGGCGCATTTCGCGGCGCGCCCGCGCCCCCGCTTTCCATTTTTCGAACTGCATCACATTGCCAATACGGCGGCCCAAAAATGCGCGCGTTTCGGCATAGCCTTCGCTCTCATCATTGATGAACACTGCAATCGTGGAGGCATAGACCGCCGACAATGTCATCCGTTTGCTATAATGGTTGAAATCGGTTGCACTGTCCCCGGCCAGCCGCCACATCGCATCCGCCGCGCGCCAGCCAAGCCGTGCGGCCTGCGTCATATGGTGCGGCATCGCCATGATCGACAGCGCACGGCGCAGCGATTCGCGCCGTGGGGCCAATGTTTCCAGCCGCGCCTCGATCAGCGATGTTATGCGCTTTGTCATTCCCATCGTGGCCAATGTTTCGCCCGGCAATTGCACAGCCATCGCCGCATCGACAGCTGCGAACCAGGCGTCGATCATCGCCATTGCCCCGGCCTTAAAGGCCAGACGCGCCACATCGGCGTCAATATGATGCAGCGCCGCCGCCGTATCGACCGCTTTGCTGCTCCATCCGTCAAAAGCGGCATTGGCGGCGATGTCATGAACCAGCGAAGCGCGGATTTCATCGAGCGTGAGGTCAGGCATTTGTGCACTTTGGGCCATGGCCCAGCCATAGCCAATACTCGCGACGCTTGCTAGCGCTTCGTGCTGCGCGCTGGCAGACGGATCAGCACCAGCGCCGCCGCGACTAATGCCGCCCCCAACAGCTCTGCGCTGCCCAATCTTTCGCCATAGGTTACCCAGCCGATCAAGGCCGACATGGCGGGCTGGGTCAGCAGTGTCAGCCCCACGATCAGAGCCGAAAAATGCGGCAGTGCGTATATGAGCAGGCCTTGTCCGACGATTTGGCTGGCAAGGGCCAGCAAGAGCACGGGCTGCCAATCGTTCGGCCAGACATTCTCGCCAAGTGCCCATGCAAATAGCAACAGCGGCAACGCCCCGGCAGCGGTTGCCGCGCCGAGTACCTGCCACGGGCCCAGCGCCCCGCGTGCCCGCTGCATCGTCAGCATATATCCGGTATAGAGTATCCCGGCGAGCAGGCACAGCAAATCACCCGTCAGCGCCGCCTGACCATCCTGCGCGCTGGCCCGCATCAGCATGACCGCCCCACAGACCGCCATCAATAGCGCCAGTGATTCGACGCGCATCGGCATGCGCCGCGCCGCAATCAATGTTGCCGCCGCCATGAACAGGCTGGCGCTGTTACCCAGCAGCGTCGCATTGGCCATCTTGGTTTGCAAAATGCCGATATGCCAGCTCGCCAGATCCGATGCGAAAAACAGTCCGCCGATCACGGCCAGACCCATTGCGCCGCGCCAGTTCGGTGATGCCCCGCTGCGCCACTTTTCCCAAAGCGCAAATAATAACAGTATGGGTAGCGCCAGTGCTAACCGCCAAAACCCTGACGCGACCGGGCCGACGTCGGCCATCCGCACAAACAGCGGTCCCGTTGACAAAGCGGCATTGCCGCCGAGCAGCGCGGCAAAGGCGAAGGGGGCCGCCGTTTTGGCGGGCATAAAGTTTTCCTTTGCAACCTTGCTACTTGCATCATCCATGGCCTGCACCTAGCTGTTTAGTCAGTGAGCGCAAGGAGACGAAATACGATGCCAACCCTATTCGACCCTATTCAACTTGGCGATATATCCGCCCCCAACCGTATTGTGATGGCGCCATTGACGCGCGGACGCAGCGAAGGCGAGCATGTGCCGATCACGGCATTGAAGGCGGATTATTACGCACAGCGCGCGAGTGCGGGACTGATTATCGCCGAAGCCACGGGCATCAGCCAGGAAGGTTTAGGCTGGCCGTCGGCACCCGGCATCTGGTCGAGCGAGCATGTTGAGGCGTGGAAACCAGTGACCGAAGCGGTGCATGAGGCGGGCGGGCGCATCATCTTGCAATTGTGGCATATGGGCCGCCTTGTCCATTCGGATTATCTGAACGGCACCCCGCCGGTATCGGCATCGGCAACGACTGCGCCGGGTCAAGCGCACACCCCGACAGGCAAAAAGGACTATGTTGCGGCGCGCGCGCTGCGGCTCGACGAGATACAACGCATCATTGGCGATTATGTTCATGCGTCGCGGAACGCCATCGCGGCGGGGTTTGACGGGGTGCAACTGCACGGCGCCAATGGCTATCTGATCGACCAGTTTTTGCGCGATAACAGCAATTTCCGCGACGATGATTATGGCGGGCCGGTGGAAAACCGCATCCGCCTGCTGCGCGAAGTCACGCAGGCGATTGTCGATACTGTCGGTGCCGGGCGCACCAGTGTGCGGCTGTCCCCCAATGGCGAAACGCAAGGGGCCGATGATAGCAACCCCGTGGCATTGTTCACCGCTGCCGCTGCTGCGCTCGACGCCATCGGCATTGGCTTCCTCGAACTGCGCGAACAAAAACCCTATGGCATGTTTGGTCAGTCCGACGTGCCGCGTGTTTCACCCGACATCCGCAAGGTATTTTCGGGGCCATTGGTGCTCAATCAGGAATATCGGCTGGCCAATGCGCAAGAGGACATCGCCTCTGGCCTTGCCGACGCGATCAGCTTTGGCCGCCCCTATATCTCCAACCCCGATTTGGTCGAACGCCTGCGCGTTGATGCCGAAATCGCGCCCGATAATTTCCGGACCTGGTATTCACCCGGCGCGGAAGGTTATACCGATTATCCGGCGCTGGAGGCGGCTGACGTCTAACTGAAACGCTGTTTAAGCTCCAGCATCGCCAACGCTGCTTGTGCCGCGCCGCCGCCCTTGTCCATCAAAGCGGGGTCGGCGCGAGCGATGGCTTGCGCTTCATTTTCGGTGGTGAGGATGCCGTTGCCAATCGCTAGGCCGTCGAGCGTCAACGCCATGATGCCGCGCGCGCTTTCGCCAGCGACCACTTCAAAATGATAGGTTTCGCCGCGAATGACAACACCGATAGCGACATAGGCGTCATAGGCTCCGCTGGCATCGGCGAGCGCAATTGCGCCGGGGATTTCCAGCGCGCCGGGGACGGTCAGCACCTCGTGGCTATACCCCGCCGTCTCAATCGCGGCGCGCGCCCCTGCGATGAGCATATCATTCAAATGCTCGTAAAAGCGCGCTTCGACGATCAGGATATGCGCCACTTCACTCTCCTTGGATCAATAATCCGTTCGTGCTGAGCTTGTCGAAGCACCGTCCTTCACTGAGCGCTTATATGAAGAAAAACAGCCCTTCGACAGGCTCAGGGCGAACGGGTTTGGGATTTATTCTTCCCCCGGAATGGCCCGTTCGCCAACGATGTTGAGGCCATAGCCCTCTAGCCCGACCAAATTGGTGTGGCTCGACGTCAACAGCTCCATCGCGTGCACCCCCAAATCGGCGAGGATCTGCGCGCCAATTCCATAGGCCCGCAGGTCCATGCCCCCCGCGCCGCCCAATTTTGGCGGTTCGGCGCTAAGCGCACCGGGCAGCGGCGGCATCAGCAGCACGATCAGGCCAGCCCCCGCTTCGCCAATCGCCTCCATCGATCTCTGCAGGCGGCGTTTGCGCGGCCCCGCTTGCCCCAGCAGGTCGTGAAAAACGCTGAGCGCGTGCATCCGCACCAGCGTTGTTCCGGTGGGATCGACTGATCCCTTTTGCAGCACCAGATTGATCGATCCATCGACCATGTTGCGATAGGATTTGATCCGCCAGTCGCCGCCATAATCGGACGCGAAGGGTTCTTCGGAAACACATTCAACCAGACTGTCGTTGCGGCGGCGATAGGCGATCAAATCGGCGATTGTCCCGATTTTCAGGCCGTGTCGCCGCGCAAAGGGGATCAGGTCGCCCATCCGTGCCATAGTCCCGTCATCGTTCATAATCTCGCAGATTACGCCCGATGGGTTGAGGCCCGCGAGCCGCGAAATATCGACCGCCGCTTCGGTATGCCCTGCGCGGACCAGCACGCCGCCGTCGCGCGCGATTAGCGGGAACACATGGCCCGGCGTCACGATGTCTGCGCGGCCTTTGCTGGCGTCAATCGCCACCGAAACCGTGCGCGCACGATCGCCCGCCGATATGCCGGTGGTCACACCTTCGCGCGCCTCGACCGACACGGTGAATGCGGTTTCGTGCCGCGTGCCATTGGCGCGGCTCATGAGTTCGAGGCCGAGCTGATCGACCCGCCCCTTGGTGAGCGTCAGGCAAATCAGCCCACGCCCGTGCGTCGCCATAAAATTGATTGCCGACGGCGTTGCCATTTGCGCGGGGATGACCAGATCGCCCTCATTTTCGCGGTCCTCATCATCGACCAGGATGAACATCCGCCCGTTGCGCGCTTCGTCGATAATTTCCTCTGGTGTCGCCATCGGGGATGCATCGGAGCCATAGGCCAGCCATTCCTCCAGCTTGCGCAGCGTCTCCGCCGTCGGGTTCCAATCGGGCGAATCCATGTCGCGCAGGCTGTTGGCGTGGAGTCCAGCCGCGCGCGCAAGGCCGGACTTGGTGGTGTCGCCGCCCGACACTGCGGCACGGATGCAGTCTATGATGGATGTGCTCATGGGCAGCGACTATCACATTATAATGTGAGTGTCCAGCGGTGAATCACATTGACGAGTTAGAGCCGGACCACATCGTCAATAGCGCCCGATGCATTGCGTGCGCGTAATTCGGACAGCGGCATCTCGACTTGGCCATCATAATAGGCATCTGTGTGCGGGTTTTGCGGGCCTCTGCCGTCAACATCCTTTTGCGCGCCGCTGATGCGGCTGGAGACCATATGCGGCAGGTCAAGCTTGACGCCCGTGGCTGTTACTGCCGCCACGCGCAGCACGCCATAATTCGCACCGACGCTGGAGCTTGGCATACCGGGGAACATCTGTTGCATATTCGCGACATAGAGGTCGCCCGCGCGTGGCGTATCGACCAAAACCATGTCCGCCGCATCTTCGCGATTGCCGGCAATCGTAGCGACGCCGATAAATAGCGCGATCACGGCAATCGCTACGGCCCAACCCAATCGATCAAAGAAGGGGATCGGGCTGGGCGGTGCCTTTGCCTCGGGACCAAACTCTTCGGCGCGCTCCGCATTGAATGCGATTTTGCCAATGTCCTGGCCGTTGCCGCAATGGTCGCAATAACGAAAATAGCGCGTGTTTGTGACCCAGCGAATAACCCACCACAAATGATGTACATTATAGGTAATATAATGGCTGAAATTGCGGTCGGCGTTACACACGCTGCATTGGCCATGGCCAGCCGGCCCAGCAAAAACAGATTTACCCGCGCTACCCCATGCAAAAAACATATACTGCTCCCCTTGTTTTGAAGGGTTACCGAGGCAAGGGGTTATTTGGATGCACGGTCGCAAAGGGGAATTACGCCACCTCCCGCATCCGCATCAGATAACGGGCGAGTATGTCAATTTCGATATTGACGGCTTGGCCCGTCTGCCAATCGCAAAGCGCGGTGACGTCCCATGTGTGGGGGATGATGTTCAGGCCAAAGACAGTGCCGCTCTCATCATCATTTTTGTTGCCGTTCGCCCCTGCCGTGGCGTCCTGTACCCCATTGACCGTCAACGATACGCCATCGACGGTGATCGACCCCTTGGCGGCGATGAACGGCGCAAGGCCTTTTGGGGCGCGCACGGTGACGCGGTGCGACCCGCCTTCTTCGGTAACGGAAACCAGTTCGCCGACGCCATCGACATGGCCGGTGACTATATGCCCGCCGAGTTCGTCGCCGACTTTGAGCGCGCGTTCGAGGTTGAGGCGGTGGCCCGTTTCCCACATGCCGCTGGCGGTCTTACTAAGCGTTTCCGCCGACGCATCGACCGCGAACCAATTCGCACCCTTGTCCACCACCGTCAGGCATACGCCGCTACAGGCAATCGACGCGCCAATCGCGACCCCCGCCATGTCGTAACCACAGCCGATGGTCAGGCGTAGATCGCCGCGCTGCTCGGCGCTACGGATTGATCCAATGTCGGTGATGATGCCAGTGAACATTGCCCTCAACCTTCTCGCATGCGCTGATAAATCTCTACGCGGTCCTGCCCCAAGACCTGAGCATCCGCAAGCCGCCAGCGGCCATGCGCATCGCTGAGCGTGCCAAGGCCAATGTCCCCCAGCGCCGCGCGCCCGCCGCCGATGAGGATCGGCGCACGGTAAAGGGTGAGCGTATCGACAAGGTCGGCAGCGAGAAAGGACGATGCAGCGCCCGCGCCGCCCTCGATCAACAGATCGTTGATGCCATCCAAGTCGGCAATCGCGTCGGGTGATGGCAGCGCATCCCAGCCATCGGGAGCGGGACCATGGGTCAGCATCAACCGCTTTGGGCTGCGCCCCTCCAGCCCCGCCAAGCGCACGTCGAGGCTGGGCGCATCTGCGTCATAGGTGCCGCGACCGACGAGGATTGCATCGGACCGTGCGCGAAGCAAATGCGCATGCGCCCGCGCGCGTTCCCCCGTGATCCATCGGCTCAACCCATCGGCCATGGCGATACAGCCGTCGAGCGACAGGCCAAGTTTGAGCGTCACATGCGGGCGGCCCAGTGTGGCGCGGGTCCACCAGCCAGCCGTCGCGGCGCGCGCAGCATCGGCCAACACGCCAGATGTCACCGCTATTCCAGCCGCGTTCAAGCGCTTTATCCCCGCCCCGTTGGTGCGCGGATCGGGGTCGAGGGTCGCCGCAACCACCCGCGCGACGCCAGCGGCAATCAGCGCATCGGCGCACGCCATCCCGCGCACGCTGTCATGCGCGCAGGGTTCGAGCGTGACATAGGCGCATGCCCCGCGCGCGGCGTCGCCCGCTTGGCCCAATGCCATGCCTTCGGCATGCGGGCGGCCGCCGACCTGGGTCCAGCCACGCCCGACGACCACATCGCCGCGCACCAGCACGCAACCGGCATTGGGGTTGGGGGTGGACAGGCCGCGTCCGCGCGATGCCAGCGCAATCGCGGCGGCCATCCAGCGCGCATCATCGCCCGGCTTGGCCCGCGCCACCATCAACGCACTGGTGCGGCGGCGGCTGGCGGCGTTTCCGGCTGTGCCCTTGGCAGTGGCGGGATCGGGCGGCCAGCAGCGCGGGCTTCGGCCAGATCGCTCAATGCTTGGTCGATGGTTGCCCGTGCCTCGTCAAACTCGTTGCGTGCACCGGCCGCGTCATACTCCTGCCCCAGCGCCTTGGCGAAACTGCCATAGGCGTTGCGGCGGCGCTCGTTGCGGTCATTGGCTTCGCGGGCGCGGACCAACCAGTCGTGGCGCACGTCAAACTCGGACCTGTCGGCGGGCCAGCTTTGGACATATTGAATGGAGCGTTTGGGCTCCTCAACCTGATAGACCGAGCGCAGGATGAAATAAAACACGACTAGCGGGATGGTGATGGCCAGCCCCAACGCAGACCAGCGGTGTGGCCGGTCGGTGCGGATATAGTCCCACAGGTCGCGGAATCCTCCGCCGATGTCAGGCACGGCAAACATCTTCATACTCGGTCACGACTCCCTCGCCGCTATGCTGCGACGAGGGAGCATTAGAGTGTTTTCAAGTTTGATGGAACATCAAACGGCTCGGAAAACACGGCAAAGGAATGCCGATCATTGGTCGATGCGAAAGACGACGGTTTGGGTGAGCGTGCTTTCCATCGCCACGCCGTTCCGCGTTGCCGGTTCAAACCGCCAATGATTCAGCGCCTGATTCTGCGTGGCACGGAAAAAGGCTGGGTCGGTGCAGCCCATATCGCGCACCGCGCTCACCCGGCCCGATGGCGCGATGGTAACGCTGACCGGACAGCGGCCCGTCACCCTTTCGCGTTCCAGTGCCGCCGGATAGGGCGGCTGAAAGCTGCCCGCAAAGCGCGGGTTGCGGCGCGCGGCGGTGAAGTGCGGCGGCGGGGTGACAAACTCGTTTATGTCTCCGGTTTCGCCACCGCTTCCCACACCCCCAAGCGGCGGAATGGTGAAGTCTATGGGGTCGACAATCGTCGGACCTTCGGAGGCGATCGGAATATCCAATTTTGGCCTTGGCGAGGTCAGGACGGGGTCGTGGCGGGTCGGGTCGGGCTGGGGTTTGGGCGACGGTGGCACCGGAAGCGGGATGTTGGTTATTTCAATGATTGGTGGGCCAAATGGAATCACCTCCGGCGCGACCAGCGCGGTCATCAGCCCCGCGACCACTATGCCAACGCTGCCCAGCGCCAGCGCCGCAGAGACGGTGCGATGCCGCCCGCCGGACTGATACAGCGACGGGCCGCCATTCAGGGCGGGGGCAGGGACGGCAACCCAATTGTTCGGATTGGCGATGATGCTCAATGCAATGACCATGATGAAACTCCTCTCTTCCCTCACGGCATGAAGGGCTTTTGCCCGGCATCGCCGCAAGCAAGATGATGTTACAACATTACATTCCTGTCAAGGAGAATCTCAATCCATGTGGTTGAGAAGTCGCCCACCCTTGTGGGGAGAGGTTGGCGGTGCATTAGAGTTATTAGGGCAGGGTTGAACCGTTCGCCCTGAGCTTGTCGAAGGGTTGTCCTTCTCAACTTTCGACGCAAAGAAATACAGTGCTTCGACAAGCTCAGCACGAGCGGAGTTGAACTTCGCTCAACCCCTATTCAACATTGCGTATCGCCAACCGCTCCAAGGCCGCCTCGCGCCCGATCAGCGGCAACAACGCGCGCATGTCCGGCCCCGAATCGCGGCCCGTCAGCGCGAGGCGCAGCGGATGGAACAGCGCCTTGCCCCCCCGCCCTGTCGCGGTTTTGAGCGCATCGGTTAGCGCGTGCCACGGGTCGGTGGACCAATCGAGGGTGGCCGCAATCTGCGCCGCTGTTGTCAAAAATGCGCCATCCTCTGCATCCAGCGAAGCCGGATCAATTGGCCCCGTCACCACGCCCCACCAATCACTGGCCTGCGCGACTGTCTCAAGGTTAGGGCGGATGGCGTTCCACGCCGCCTCATCCATTCCGGCGGGCAGCCGCGCCGCGACCGCCTGATACGGGAGCTGGTGGATGATTCGCGCATTAAGCTGGCTAAGCTCAGCTTCGTCAAAGCGTGCGGGCGCACGGCCAAATCGCGCAAAATCAAACGACGTAATAAACGCCGCTGCGTCAACAAATGGCTCAACCGGATCGGAGGTTCCAAGCCGCGCCAATTTGGCCAGCAACGCTTGTGGTTCGATGCCAATCTCGCGGAAATGATCGACGCCGAGCGAGCCGAGGCGTTTGGACAGCTTGCCCTCATTGCCCGTCAGCAACGCCGCATGGGCAAAAGCGGGCACTGCCCCGCCAAGCGCGCTGAACATCTGGATCTGTGTCGCGGTGTTCGAGACATGGTCCTCGCCGCGCACGACATGGCTGACCCCCATATCAAGGTCGTCGATGGCGCTGGGCAGCATATACAGCCATGACCCATCGGCGCGGCGCACCACGGGGTCGGACAGCAAATGCGGGTCGAAATGCTGCTCGCCCCGCACCAGATCATGCCAGATGATCGGCGTGCCATGGTCGAGTTTGAACCGCCAGTGCGGTGCCACGCCACTTGGGGCGGGGGCATCGACGGCTTTGCGCTCGTAAACCGGCGGCAGCCCGCGTGAGAGCAATATCTTGCGGCGAATATCCAGCTCTTCTGCCGTCTCGTAACAGGGATAGACGCGGCCGGAGCGCACCAGCCGCTCAAACGCTGCTTCATACAGCGCAAAGCGCGCCGATTGGCGTTCCTCGCCATCGGGGGTCAGGCCCAGCCAGCCTAAGTCGGCGCGGATAGCCTCAACGAAGCGCTCTTCGGACCGCGCCGCATCGGTATCGTCAATCCGCAACATAAATTTTCCGCCGTTCGCCCGTGCAAACAGCCAATTGTGGATGGCGGTGCGGATATTGCCAACGTGCAGCATGCCGGTGGGCGACGGGGCGAAACGGGTGATGATGGTCATAGCCAAGCGCTATAAGCATTTTTCGCATTATCGCTAGAATAGCATTGCGCGTGATTAACGCTTTATTCGCCACCATGGCTTTAGGGTCAGGGCCATGGGATGGGGCAAAATATGGCGCGAGCGGCTGTGGCCCGCAGTCCCGGCGGAAATCCGTGATGAATTGGCGCTGCTGCGCTATTCGCGTTTGGTCGCCCAAATACCCATATTATATGTGACATTGCTGTTTGTCGTTCTCACTGCGTTACAAGCGGCCAGCGCAGATGCGCCGATTTTGATCCGTTTTGTGCTTCCGGTCATTATTACGACATCCGCATTTGGCCGATTATTGTGGTGGATACGGCAGGAAAATGTGGTGGTCAGCCCGCAGCAGGCGCGCCGCCAAATCAAACGCATGATGGCTGTATCTACGGTCATTTCATCGCTGTGCAGCCTGTGGTGCGTTATCAGCTGGTCGATGTCGGTGCCCGGCGAACGGGCCTATTTCCCGATGATGCTGGCGATGGGGTCATTATCGACGGCCTTTTGCCTGTCGGTCATTCGCGGGGCGACGCTTTCCAACCTTGGCGTCACCTTGGTCCCCATTTCGATTATGCAACTAGCGACCGGAACACAGATGGACATGATCGCGGGGGCTGTAACGCTCATCGCCGCCGCCTTCCTGTTGCGGCTCATTCTCCAGCAACATCAACAGCTGATCGACCTGTTGGTGCTCAAAAACCAGTTGCGCGAACAGGCCAATACCGATCCACTCACTGGTCTGCTCAACAGGCGGGCCTTGCTTGGCGCGATGCATGGCGCGGATCCGGCCGAACCGATGGCGCTGGCGTTGCTCGACCTCGACGGGTTCAAACCGGTCAATGATACGCACGGGCACGGCGCGGGTGACGAACTGTTGGTGCAAATAGCGCAGAGGATGCGCGCAGCCTGCGGCCGCGCTGCGGTGGTTGCACGTGTCGGCGGCGATGAATTTGCCATATTTTTACCCGGCGGAACGGCGCCAATGATGCGCGGGCGCGTTGACCAAATACTTGCATCGCTCGCCAAACCCTTCAGCATCGCAAAGGCGCGGCTGACCATCGGGGCCAGCGCCGGAATCGCCGGATCGCCAAGCGATGCCGTGGATGCCGAAGCGCTGATTGCTGCGGCTGACCGCGCGCTCTATGCGGCCAAAGCCTTGCAACGCGGATCAGCGCAAGCTGCTGCTGCAAGACCTGCCATCACCCTGTCCGAAAGGCGTGGGTAATCGGATAGCGGCGGTCGCGTCCAAAATTGCGGCTGCCCAGCTTGACACCCGGCGGGGCTTGCCTGCGCTTATATTCGGCAATCGCCAGCAGTCGCTCGATCCGCGCCACGACATCGCGGTCAAAGCCGTGACGCGCCACGACATCATCGACCGATAGCTCTTCCTCAACCAGCCCCTGTAGCATCCGGTCGAGGTCGGCATAGGGCGGCAGGCTGTCCTCATCCTTCTGGTCGGGGCGAAGCTCTGCGCTGGGCGGTTTGTCGATGATGCTCATCGGCATAACGGGGTAAACGGAGTTGAGCGACAGGCGCGGCACATGCGCGTTACGCCAGCGGGCGAGAGCGAACACCGTCGTCTTATACGCGTCTTTGAGCGGGTTATAGCCGCCTGCCATGTCGCCATAAATGGTGGCGTAACCGACGCTCATTTCGCTTTTATTGCCGGTGGTCAGCAGCATCGGCCCAAACTTGTTCGACAGCGCCATCAACGTGACACCGCGAATGCGCGACTGCACATTCTCTTCCGTCGTGTCGTAGGTCGTATCGGCAAAGCTGCCCTCGAGCATCGCGTCGAACGCCTCAACGGCGGGGACAATTGAAATTACTTCGTGCCTGCACCCGATCATGTCGGCGCAGGCTGCCGCGTCATCGAGGCTAAGCTGGCTGGTGAAGCGGCTTGGCAGCATCACGCACCACACGCGCTCCGGCCCCAGTGCATCGGCGGCAATCGCGGCGCAAATCGCGCTGTCTATCCCGCCCGACAGGCCCAGCACGACGCCGGGAAAGCGGTTGCGGTTCACATAGTCGCGCAGGGCCAGGACCATCGCGCTATAAATGTCGGCGGGATGCCCTTCCCACGCCGCTAGCGCCCCTGGCTGGCACGACCAGCGCCCATCACCGCCCCGCTGCCACTGGGTGACCCGCTCCTCTTCTTCCCAGTTTTTCAGCCGGTGGACGGGCGCGCCTGCGGCATCGAGGACGAACGAACAGCCGTCGAACACCAGTTCATCCTGCCCGCCAACGCGGTTGAGATAGGCGATGGGCAGCCCGGTCTCAGCCACACGCTGTGCGGCGACGGCGGCGCTGCGGTGGTCATCCTTGTCAATCTCATAGGGGCTGCCGTTGGGCGAGATGAGGATGTCCGCGCCCCCCCGCACCAACGCCTCGCACACCGCCGGATACCAAATATCCTCGCAAATCGGCACGCCAATTTTGACGCCGCGAAAGGCGAGCGGGGATGGGAGCGGCCCGCTGGCGAACAGGCGTTTTTCATCAAAAGTGCCGTAATTGGGCAGTTCATGCTTGAGCGTGGTCCCCACCACCTGCCCGCCATCGAGCAGCGCCATCGCGTTATACAGCTGTCCTTCGCGCCGCAGAACGGTTCCGACCAGCATCGCCGGGCCGCCATCCGTAGTTGAGCTCGCTAACGCGAGGAGCGCCGCTTCGGCGCGGTCATGCAAGGCGGGTTTGAGCACCAGATCCTCGGGCGGATAGCCGATCAATTGCAGTTCGGGATAGACGATCAGGTCGGCAGTGGGGTGCCGTGCACGAACGTTAAGCATCGCAGCGGCATTGGCGGCGATGTCGCCGACGCTTTGGGTCAGTTGGGCGAGGACGATAGTGAGCGCATCGGTCATCCATCAGCTTTAGAGTGATTTCGAGTGAAATGGAACATTTCACGGCTCGGAAATCACGGCAGGTAAACTTTAGTGCTGATTGCCCGCGCGGGGAAGTGCGTGTAGTTCGCCTGCATGAACGACCCCAAAATCATGGCGACGGTGGCACTGGCGGGCGTTTTCATAGCGCTGGCCTTGCTTGAGGTCTGGCGGCCGGTTCGCGCTGCGGCGCGCGGGCGCTGGCCGCTCAATCTGGGGCTGGGACTTGCCTCCATGCTGCTTGTGCGGCTTATGGGCATGGCCGGCCCGCTGGCGGCAGCGCTGTGGGCACAGACGAACAGTTTTGGCCTGTTGAACCAGATTGCGGCACCAATCTGGCTGGCCATCCCCGCGACGATCATCATCATGGATTTCGCCATCTATTGGCAGCACCGCGCGATGCACATCATCCCCTGGGGCTGGGCGCTGCACCGCCTCCACCACGCGGACACAGGGTTTGACGTGACCACGGGGGTGCGCTTCAACCCGGGTGAGGCGCTGGTGTCGATGGTGTATAAGTCGGCCATCGCGGCTGTGCTTGGCGCAAGCCCGCTCATCATCATCGCATTTGAGACCTATCTGGCGTTGTTCAGCCTATTCGAACATGCCAATTTGCGGCTGCCCACGCGGTTCGACACGGCGTTGCGGCGTTTCTGGGTGACGCCAGCCGTGCACAGCATTCATCACAGCGCGCACGGGCAGGACCATAATCATAATTTCGGGTTCGCCATCGGCCTGTGGGACCATCTGTTTGGCACCTATCAAAACTGCGCGAGCGGTCCGAATATAGGGCTTCCCCAACACGATACTGGTGGTTAAGGCAGCGGCAATCGCAAACGGGTCATACGGGTCGCAAACATCATGAAATTAATGTCGGGCAATGCCAATTTACCACTGGCCGATGCGATATCGGACTATCTGGGTCTGCCGCTGACCGATTGTAGCGTGCGCCGCTTTGCCGATGACGAGATTTTCGTCGAGATTCACGAAAATGTGCGCGGCGAGGACATGTTTCTGATCCAATCGACCAGCCACCCCGCCAACGATACGTTGATGGAAATGCTGATCATGATCGACGCGCTGCGCCGTGCATCGGCCAGCCGTATTACCGCCGTCCTGCCCTATTTCGGCTATGCCCGCCAAGACCGCAAACCGGGGCCGCGCACACCGATTTCGGCCAAATTGGTCGCCAATATGATCACCACTGCCGGGGCCGACCGCGTGCTGACGGTTGATCTGCATGCTGGACAGATTCAGGGCTTTTTCGACATCCCGACCGATAATTTATTTGGCGCACCGGTGATGAGCGCCGACATTTTGGCGCGCTATGGCAGCGAAAGCCTGATGGTCGTATCGCCCGACGTTGGCGGCGTGGTGCGTGCGCGCGCGCTTGCAAAGCGGCTCGATGATGCGCCGCTCGCCATCGTTGATAAACGCCGCGAAAAAGCGGGCGTGTCCGAAGTGATGAATATCATCGGCAATGTCGAAGGGCGCTTTTGCATCCTCCACGATGACATGGTCGATTCGGGTGGGACATTATGCAACGCCGCAGAAGCGCTCAAAAAAGCGGGCGCGTCCGAAGTCGTCGCTTACTGTACCCACGGCGTCCTGTCAGGCGGCGCGGCGGAACGTATCGCAGGATCGGTGCTCAAGGAATTGATCATCACCGATTCGATTCAAGCGACCGAGGCGGTCAGCGCTGCGCCCAATATCCGCCATTTACCAATTGCGTCGCTGCTTGGCGAGGCCATTCGCCGCATCGCCGATGAAAGCTCGGTCAGCAGCCTGTTCGACTAGCCAAGTCATCATGGCCAAAACGCTCATCCTCTTGCCACAAAGCGATTTTGATCCGACCGAGGTGGCGGTGCCGTGGGCGGCGCTCGTCGAGGCGGGGCACAAGGTCGTCTTTGCAACCGAAAGTGGCGCTGCGGCGACGTGCGATGCGGTGACGCTGAACGGCGAAGGCTTGCCGTGGCAGGCGCGCTCGATGACGGCGCGGCCAGACAATGCCGCGCTCTATGCGCAAATGGCGGCGAGCGACGCATTTCGCTCACCCATAGGCTGGGCCGATGCGCATATGGCCGACTATGCGGCCGCCCTGTTCCCCGGCGGCCATGCCAGCGGGATGCGCCCCTATTGCGAGAGCAGCGACGTGCACCGCGTCGCGCGCGAAGCCTTTGCGTCGGAAAAGATTGTCGCCGCGATCTGCCACGGCGTCTTACCCTTGGCGCGGGCCAAGGCAGCTGATGGCACGCCGTTGCTGCGCGGGCGCAAAACAACGTCGCTGACCGCACGGATGGAAAAACTGTCCATCATGCTGACTAAGCGAGCGATGGGCGACCATTATCAAACCTACCCCGATACGGTGGAGGCGGAGGCACGCGCGGCACTGGGCGCGAGCGGCGACTATCAGGTCGGCCCGCTCATTCCGCGCTATGCCACCGCAGCGCGCCGCAACATCGGCTTTGTGGTTGAGGATGGCAATTATATCAGCGCTCGTTGGCCGGGCGATGCGTGGACGCTGGCGGCGCGGCTGTGCGAGACGCTTGAGCTTGCGTGGGCATGAGCGACGACATCGCTTTGGCGCACGCGCTGGCCGACGCAGCCGGAGCGGCGATCCGTCCCTATTTTCGCGGAGATATTGGGCTGGAGCATAAGGATGATGCGACACCGGTAACGCTGGCCGACCGCGCTGCCGAAGCGGCTATGCGGCGGATATTGACCACGCAGCGGCCACGCGACGGCATCATCGGCGAAGAATATGGCAATGAACGCGAAGGGGCGGGCCGGACATGGGTGCTCGACCCGATCGACGGCACCACCAGCTTTGTCGCGGGGCGTGCCATCTTCGGCACGTTGATCGCGCTGTGCCAGGACGGTTTCCCGATTCTGGGGGTCATCGACCAGCCTATTACGCGCGAACGCTGGGTCGGCGCGGTGGGTAGGCCGACACTGTTCAATGGCAGGTCCGTCCGCGCCCGCGCATGCGCCGCGCTTGGCGACGCTTTGCTCGCCACCACCAGCCCACATCTGTTCAGTGCGCATGAGGGCGAGCATTTCCTCAATCTGGCGGGAAAGGTTGCGCAACGCCGCATCATCTATGGCGGCGATTGTTATAATTACGGCCTGCTCGCGTCCGGCCATGTCGATATTGTCTGTGAAGCGGGCCTGAAACTGCACGATTTTGCGGCGCTGGTTCCGGTGGTAGAGGGCGCAGGCGGGATGATGACCGACTGGAACGGCATGCCGCTTAATGCTGACAGCGCGGGTGACGTGATTGCGCTCGGCGATCCCGCGCGGCTCGACGATGTCTTAGAAGCCCTGACATGCTCACACTGAAGGACGGCGAGGTCAGCATATCCTGTTTCATCGCCCCGCACCCGCGCTTGCAGCCCTATCTCTCGACCTATTATTTTACGGTGATGCAGGGCGCGGACGGCGATGAACTGTGCGACTGGATGAATCCCGAATGGGCCAGCGTGCGCTATGCCCATCGCGGGGAAACGCGCGGCAGCGTCCATCCCGACCCGATGACAACAATTCCACTGGCGCATTTTGTTGGCCCGACGACGCGCGCCGGGCCGTTCGCTGCGCGCAGCGCCTGCGTTGCCAGCATCGGCTTTCTTCCCCTCGGCTGGCGGCGATTCATCCGCGAACCCGCTAATAATTGGGCCAATCGCATTGGTGCGGCCAGCGACGTGGACTCGATCATCGCACTGGGCGCGATGTGGGACGATGTGGTGCAGGCGGGCACACCAACGGCGATTGCGGCGCTGTTCGACCGAATATTGCTTGCCGCGCTCGATGCGCCTGCTTTGGTAAGCGAAGAGGAAGAGGCGCGGATTAACGCGGCCCACACCGCGCTGATTGACCCCGATATTGCCACCGTTGCGGCGCTGGGAGAGCGTTTGGGACTGACGCCCAAGCAATTGCACCGGCTGTCGCTGCGTATATTCGGCTTTCCGCCCAAAACATTGATGCGCAGACAGCGCTTCATCCGCACGCTCGCCGCGTGGATGCGCGACCCGGCAGGTAACTGGAGCGGCGCGCTCGACCTGCATTATTATGATCGCTCGCACTTTAACCGCGATTTTCAGGCATTTTTCGGGATGAGCCCCGGGCAATATCGCCTACACCCGCACCCCATCATCGGCGCCGCGATGCGCGCGCGGCTCAAGGCGCTGGGGGAGCCGTTACAGGCGCTACAGGCTCCGCTGTGATGGCCGGATCGGCTTCTCGTGCATTCACACGTTCTGCACGCTGCGCCAGTTTTCGCGTGACATAGCCTGCCGCAACCGCAGCGCCGATGGCGACGACGCGGCGTGGCAGCAGCTTGGTGGCGACAAACAATGTTGTTGCGCCGACCACCGCGCCAATGATGGGGTCATCGGCCTGTGTGCGCGCGGCTTTGCCCGCCTTGCCGCCCCCAACTTTACCAGCCAAGGCTCCACCTAGTGCCCTGCCGATTTTGGTCACTGGACCGGTTAATTTGCTGGGCTTTGCCATCATGCACTTCCTGTCATTTTTGCCGGGTCAATCAGTCTATCAAACAGGTCGGCATCAATGGTCCCCAGCGCAAGCGCGGCTTCGCGTAATGTTGTCCCTTCCGCATGCGCTTTTTTGGCGATAGCGGCGGCGGCATCATAACCAATCGCAGGGGTGAGCGCGGTCACCAGCATCAGCGACCGCTCAACGTGGCGCGCGATCACCGCTTCATCAGGTTCCAGACCGTCGATGCAATTGGCGGCAAATGTCGCCATGCCGATGCTCAGCAGGTCGATCGACCGCAGCATGTTTGCGCCGATCATCGGCTTGAACACATTGAGCTCCAACTGCCCCTGCATCCCGCCGATGGTCACCGCCTGATGGTTGCCAATGACCTGCGCGGCGACCATCGTCACCATCTCGCACTGGGTCGGGTTGACCTTGCCCGGCATGATCGAACTGCCGGGTTCGTTTTCGGGTAGGCGCAGCTCGCCAAGACCCGCACGCGGACCGGAGCCGAGCAAGCGTATATCATTGGCGATTTTGGTGAGAGCAACGGCAAGCGTGTTCAACATTCCGCTAAAGGCAACGAGGCCGTCGTGGGTCGCCAGCACCTCAAACTTGTTGCGCGCTGGTTCGAACGTTATGCCGGTTTGCTCGCTCAGCGCCTTGGCCATCGCTACGTCAAACCCCGCCGGCGCGCCCATGCCAGTGCCAACAGCCGTGCCGCCTTGCGCCAATTTTTGCACATCATGGGCGATACTGCCTTCTATTCGCGCGCGCGCCGCGACCAACCCCGCGACATAGCCGGAAAACTCCTGCCCCAGTGTCATCGGTGTCGCGTCTTGCAAATGGGTGCGGCCGATTTTGACGATATGCCCCCATGCCGCCACCTTTGCCGATAGCGCGTCGGTCAGGCGGATGAGCGCGGGAATGAGCCTTTGCCGCGTTTCCATCGCCACCGCGATATGGATGGCGGTGGGAAAACTATCGTTCGAGCTTTGCGACATATTCACATGGTCGTTGGGGTGGACGGGCACCTTGCCGCCGCGCGCTCCGGTCAGCGCTTCGTTGGCAATCCCTGCAATCACCTCATTGACGTTCATATTGCTCTGGGTGCCGCTGCCGGTTTGCCAGATGGCGAGCGGGAATTGGTCGTCAAACTTGCCCGCCGCCACCTCTGCTGCGGCCGCTTCAATCGCATCGGCAAGCCCTGCGTTCAGGCCATGCTGTCGGTTCACGCGTGCGGCGGCCTGCTTCACAATGGCCAGCGCATGAATGATCGCTATTGGCATCCGCTCGTGCACAGGGAAGGGGAAATTGGCAATGCTCCGCTGCGTCTGTGCGCCCCAATAAGCGTCGCTTGGCACCTCTATGCCACCGAAGCTGTCGCTCTCGGTGCGGGTCGCGGTCATTTCTTGCGCCCGAAATCCACCGTTACGACGTTGGAGCCATCATCGGCGGACGGGACCACCGCGTCATTTTCGGCCGTGTCGTGCGCGGGCAATTCCGCTACCGCAGCATCAACCTGAAATTGCAGCCCGAAATCAACCGATGGATCGACGAAGGCGGTGATCGCGGCAAAGGGGATGTGGAGCATGCTGCCGACCTGATTGAACGACAGCCCGACCGAAAATCCGACCGCGTTGACCGACAGGTCCCAGAAACGATTCTCCAACACAATCGTCATTTCATCGGGGAAACGGGCAATCAGATGCGCGGGAATATCAACGCCCGGCGCCTGTGTCTTGAATGTGATGTAGAAATTATGCCCACCGGGAAGCGTGCCACCCTTGTCGGCCACTTCGCCCAAGACACGGCCAACGACAGCGCGCAATGCCTCCTGCACTATCTCGTCATAGGGGATCAGGCTCTCGGGGACTTCTTCGCTCATATATTATGTCGTGGACTGGCGCGCACGCGAAATCAAGTCAGTTGAGTACCCTATCGCACTCTTGCCTAATCGTCACCCGTGCCTATAGCGACGGCATGCGCAATTCAGAACAATCCCGCGCGGCGCGGGTGGGCACCATAACCCGCAACACCCGCGAAACGCAGATCAGCGTTACCGTCAATCTTGACGGCACGGGGGTTTGCGCCATCGCCACGGGCATTGGCTTTCTCGATCATATGGTCGAACAAGTGGCGCGCCATTCGCTGATCGACATCGACATGCGCGTCGCGGGCGATTTGCATATCGACCAGCATCATACTGTTGAAGATAGCGCGCTGGCGCTGGGCGAAGCGGTGGCGCAGGCGCTGGCTGAAAAGCGCGGTATTGTCCGTTATGGCCATGCCTATGCGCCGATGGACGAAACACTGTCACGCGCCGCACTCGATATATCGGGGCGTCCGCATCTCGTGTGGAAATCCGGGTTCACACAGGAACGCCTTGGCGAGATGGACACCGAGCTGTTCAGCCACTGGTTCGCCAGTTTTGCCCAAAGCGCAGGGCTGACGCTGCACCTCGAAACGCTCTATGGCGAGAATAACCACCATATCGCCGAAAGCCTGTTCAAAGCGCTGGCGCGGGCGCTGCGCGCTGCGGTGGCGATTGACCCGCGTGTCGGCGACGCGGTGCCTTCGACCAAGGGCGTGCTCTAGACCGACATGACTAGCGTCGCACTAATCGACTATGGCGCGGGCAATTTACGCTCGGTCGCCAATGCCTTGCGTGCGGCCGGGGCGAGCGATGTGGCCGTAACGGCTGACCCCGATGTCGTAGCGCGCGCTGATCGCATCGTTCTGCCCGGCGTCGGTGCGTTCAAACATTGCATCGACGCGCTTCGGGCCGTCGACGGACTGGTCGAGGCGATGGACGCGCGTGTGCGCGACGATGGCGCGCCGTTCCTTGGTATATGCGTCGGGATGCAATTATTAGCCGATGCGGGCGAGGAACACGGGCGTCATGCGGGGCTCGGCTGGATTGGCGGGACGGTGCGTGTGATGACGCCAACAGATACGTCGATTCGCATTCCGCATATGGGGTGGAATGACGTGCTCCCGACCAGCGATCATCCGTTAATCCGGCGCGGCGAAGCCTATTATTTACACAGCTATGCCCTGAGCGATTGCCCTGCCGATGCGCTTCTAGCCACCAGCGACCATGGTGGACCATTCGTTGCAGCAGTCGCGCACGGGAACATCGCCGGGGTGCAATTTCACCCCGAAAAAAGCCAATCCTATGGCATCGCCTTTTTGCAGCGCTTTTTGGCGTGGCGGCCATGATTATCTTTCCCGCCATCGACCTTAAAAACGGCCAGGTCGTCCGATTGGCCGAGGGGGATATGGCGCGCGCCACCGTCTATGGCGACGATCCGGCGGCGCAGGCGCGGGCATTCGCCGATGCGGGGGCAACGCATTTGCATGTCGTTGACCTTGATGGTGCCTTTGCGGGGACCAGCGTCAACGGCGCGGCAGTGGAGAGCATCATTGCGGCGTTCCCCGGCAAGGTGCAGGTCGGCGGTGGCGTTCGTGACCGTGCCGGGGTTGATCGCTGGCTGACGCTGGGCGTTGACCGTATTGTCATCGGCACCGCTGCGCTCAAAGACCCTTCCTTTGTCAAAGAGACGGCGGCGGCACTGCTAGGGCGGATCATCGTTGGCGTCGATGCGCGCGATGGCATGGTCGCTACTGAGGGATGGGCCGATGTATCCGATGTTCCCGTCATCGACCTTGCGCGGCGGTTTGAGGATGCAGGCGTCGCGGCCCTGCTGTTCACCGATGTCGGGCGCGACGGGATGCTCACCGGTTGTAATGTTGAGGCGACGATGACCCTCGCGCGCGCCGTCTCCATCCCCGTCATTGCGTCGGGCGGCGTTGCGGGAATAAGCGACATTCATATGCTCAGCCTGCATGCACGCGACGGCATCGAGGGGGTGATTACGGGGCGCGCGCTCTATGACGGGCGGCTCGATCTGGCTGCGGCGATAGCGGTAGCCGCCTCATGACCGTCCGTATCCGCGTCATCCCCTGCCTCGATGTGCGCGATGGCCGCGTCGTCAAAGGCGTCAACTTCGTAAACTTGCGCGATGCGGGCGACCCGGTCGAGGCGGCGCGCGCCTATGATGCGGCCGGAGCGGACGAGCTATGCTTTCTCGACATCAGCGCCAGCCACGAGGGGCGCGGAACACTGCTCGACATGGTCGCGCGGACGGCCGACGTCTGCTTTATGCCGCTGACCGTCGGCGGCGGGGTGCGCAGCGCCGATGATGCGCGTGCGTTGCTGCTCGCAGGGGCGGACAAGGTTGCAGTCAACAGCGCGGCGGTCGCGCGGCCCGAACTTGTGGCTGACATCGCCGAGCGCTTTGGCAGTCAATGCATCGTCGCCAGCATCGACGCGCGCATTGTTACGCCGGGCAAGTGGGAGATTTTCACCCATGGCGGGCGTAACCCCACGGGCATGGATGCGCTGGATTATGCGGTGCGCGTCGCGGAACTTGGCGCAGGCGAACTGCTCGTCACCAGCATGGACCGCGATGGCACGCGCGATGGCTATGACCTCGCTTTGACCCGCGCCATCGCCGATGCGGTGCGAGTGCCTGTTATTGCGAGCGGTGGGGTCGGGTGTCTCGACCATCTTGTGGCTGGTGTGACGGATGGTCATGCCAGCGCCGTGCTTGCCGCCTCGATCTTCCATTTCGGAGAGGCGAGCATATCCGATGCGCACGCTGCGCTGGCGGCGGCGGGATTGCCGGTGCGTCATCCTGTTGACGTCGGCGCGCGGGCGGGCGACACAGCGTCATGACCGACCGTTTCGCCTCGCTCGAATCCATCATCGCCGCGCGTCTGACCATGGGGCAGGTGGACAGCAGCTATGTCGCCGCATTGGCGGCAAAGGGGCTGCCCAAAGTCGCGCAAAAACTTGGCGAGGAAGCGGTTGAGACGGTCATCGCTGCGCTAAGCGAAAGCGACGCGGCGCTGATTGGCGAAGCCGCCGATTTGCTGTTCCATTTGACGCTGCTGCTCAAAATGCGCGGACTTGGGCTGGATGATGTTGCGGGCGAATTGGCGCGGCGGCACGGCACCTCTGGGCTTGATGAAAAGGCCTCTCGCTCATGAGCATCGACCCGGCCCTGCCCTATGACGACAGCAATATCTTTGCCCGCATCTTGCGCGGCGAAATCCCGTGCAAACAGGTGTATCGCGATGGGTGGGCGCTGGCGTTCCACGACATCAACCCGCAAGCGCCACAGCACATTCTTGTCATCCCAACGGGTGCCTATGTTAGCTGGGATGATTTTTCGGCCCGCGCCGAGACGGCAGAAATCGCTGGCTTCATCCGCGCCGTTGGCCATGTCGCGCGCGAAGCCGGCATGGTCGAACCCGGATACCGCCTGCTCGCCAATGTCGGGCATGACGGGCATCAGGAAGTGCCGCATTTGCACATCCACATCTTTGCCGGACGGCCACTGGGGCCAATGCTGGCGCGTTAGCGCCGAGCATCAGAGGGAATGCTGAGCCGTTAGGCGGTGCATCAAGGGGAATGCTCTCATAATTATAGCCAGCAGCATCCAATTGCGCTTCGCCTGAAGTAAAATACTTGCGCAGATGCAATCAGGCTCTAGGTTCGCATATAACAGCCACGGTTGACGCTAGGGAAGGCGCACCGTCCGGCAGGGAGGGAAAGTCTATGTTATTTGGCCGTGTCAAGCCGCTCGACGCCATATTGGCGACTGCGGAAAAGAAATCGCTGCACCGTTCGCTCGGCGCATTCCAACTGACGATGCTAGGCATCGGCGCTGTTATTGGCACAGGCATATTCGTGCTGACGGCGGAGGCCGCACAAAAAGCTGGGCCGGGGATGATGCTGTCGTTCATCATTGCGGGCTTTGTCTGCGCCGTCGCGGCGCTGTGCTATGCCGAAATGTCGGCGATGGTTCCGGTGTCGGGATCGGCCTATACCTACAGCTATGCTGTGATGGGGGAACTGATCGCGTGGATGGTCGGCTGGGCGCTGATCCTCGAATATGCTGTCGCGGCGGGCGCGGTTTCAGTCGGCTGGTCGGGTTATATGATCGGTTATGTCGAAAACGCCTTTGCGATAGATATTCCCAGCACATGGGTGCTTGGGCCATTCGATGGCGGCATCATGAATGTGCCGGCGATGGTGATTGCGGGCCTCGTCACATGGCTATTGGTCATCGGCACCCGCGAAAGCGCTACGATCAACTCTATCCTCGTTGCGATAAAAATTGTCGCGCTGACGGCCTTCATCATTCTGGCCATCCCGGTGATGAATATGGATAATTTCGAACCCTTCTCACCGCTGGGCTTTGGCGGCGTGTCTGCGGCTGCGGCGTCAATTTTCTTTGCCTATGTCGGCTTTGACGCGGTTTCAACTGCGGCAGAGGAGACAAAGAATCCGCAACGCAACATGCCGATCGGCCTCATTGGTTCGCTCGGCATCTGCACCATCTTCTACCTGCTGGTGTCGGCGGGCGTGATCGGTTCGGTCGGCGCACAGCCTGTGACCGACGCCGCTGGGGTTGCCCTCGAACCCGGCAGCCGCGAACTGACCGCGCAATGCGCCGCAATTGGTAATCAGGCGGTCACGTGCTCCAAGGAGGCGTTGGCATGGACATTGCGTGAAATTGGCTGGCCGCAGGTCGGTAATTTGATCGGCCTTGCCGCAATTTTGGCACTGCCTTCGGTCATTTTGATGATGATGTTTGGGCAAACCCGCATCTTCTTTGTGATGAGCCGCGATGGGTTGCTGCCCGAACTATTTTCACGCATTCACCCAAAATATAACACGCCGCACGTTATCACCATCATCACCGGGATCGCGGTGGCGCTGTTTGCGGCCTTCTTCCCCGTTGGGCAGTTGGCGAACATCTCCAACTCGGGCACATTATTCGCCTTTGCTGCTGTGGCGATTGCGGTGATGGTGCTGCGCCGTACCGATGCTGGGCGTGCCCGCCCGTTCCGCACGCCTGTGGTCATGGTGACGGCACCCTTGGCAATCATCGGCTGCGCCTATCTGTTTTACAGCCTCG
>JBBTFY010000063.1:0-25040 GCA_038041635.1 Pseudomonadota bacterium | reverse complement strand
CCACCTCGTCCAGCCTGGTCGGCGCGCCGGTTCGGATGCCAATTTTGGCGCTATAAGAGACTATAAGAGAAGAGTAGAAAACAAAACGCATATTGCATGCCAGAATGGCTGTAGGAAGGGCATAATTACACTACCACCTCCCCCGCCTCCGTCAATAATTTCCCAAGCCGTAATCGCCCACACCCACGCCTCGCCCGCTGGAAAGCCGAGGCTTTCCATGAATCCGCAAAATTGAGTAATGCTGCCATTGGCGATTCTGACCACGGCATGCGCCATGAACAACGACGCCGAAACCATCCGCAGCAAAATGAGCGCGCAGCAGGGCGATGAAGGGATAGCCCCCTAGGCTTTTCTGCATCCATTCACTCCTGCTATCAAACCATCGCCAGCGCGCTGGCGATGGCGATGGTGATGCACGCGCCGATCAACGGCCCGACCACGGGTATCCATGCATAGCCCCAATCCGACCCGCCCTTGCCCGCGATGGGCAGAACGGCGTGGGCGATGCGTGGCCCCAAATCACGCGCGGGGTTGATGGCATAGCCGGTTGCGCCGCCAAGCGAGAGGCCAACACCCCACACCAATAGCGCGACGACGACGGGGCCGAGATAGGGCGGCATGGCGACCGCGCGTGAGCCAATGGCGATGATGACGAACAGCAAGGCGATGGTGCCTATGATCTCGGAGATGAGGTTGGCGGGCACGTTGCGAATGGCGGGCGCGGTCGAGAAGACGCCAAGCTTTGCCGCCTTATCCTCGGTTGCGGCCCAGTGCGGCAAATAGGCGAGCCACGCCAAAGTCGATCCGGTGAAGGCACCGAGCATTTGCGCGAGGATGTAAGGCCCGACATGGCTGTAATCATGGCCCGCAATCGCCATGCCGACGGTGACGGCGGGGTTCAAATGGCCCGGCGCGCCGAGCGATACGGCGGTCAGCACCCCGAACAATACGGCAAAGCCCCAGGCCGATGTGATGACGGTCCAGTCGCCGCCCTGACCCTTTGACCCGGTCAGCGTGACATTGGCGCACACCCCCGTGCCGAACAGCAACAGCACGGCCGTACCAACAAACTCACCCAAAAATCCTGAATCCATCGTCTTTCTCCCCCCAGAAAATATGTGATATGATTGAGCTCAATCCACCCAATCGAGCGAGCGCGTCACCGCCTTGTTCCATTTGGCGTAGAGCGCGCTGCGTTTTGCTTCGTCCATCGCGGGGTGCCAGCGTTTGTCGACGCCCCAATTGTCGGTGATGTCCTGTGTCGATTGCCAATATCCTGTCGCAAGCCCCGCCGCATAGGCCGCGCCGAGCGCGGTGGTTTCAATCACCTTTGGCCGGACCACGGGCACGTTCAATATGTCGGATTGAAACTGCATAAGCAGTTCGTTGACCACCATGCCGCCGTCGGTGCGCAATTCCTTGATCGCAACGCCGCTATCCTTGGTCATTGCGTCGAGCACTTCGCGGGTTTGGTAAGCGGTGGCCTCCAGCGCCGCTCTTGCGATATGACCCTTGTTGGCAAAGCGCGTCAGCCCCGCGATGACGCCGCGCGCGCTGTCTTTCCAATGCGGTGCATAAAGGCCGGAAAAGGCGGGGACGAAATAAACATCGCCATTATCCTCCACCGTCCGCGCCAGCGCCTCAATTTCGCTGGCGTGTTTGATGAGGCCAAGATTATCACGCAACCACTGCACCAGCGCGCCCGAGATCGAGATTGACCCTTCGAGCGCATAGATGGCGGGCGCATCACCGAGCTTGTAACCCAGCGTCGTGAGCAGGCCGCAGGTCGATGGAAACGGCTTTGTCCCCGTATTCATCAGCATGAAACAGCCGGTGCCATAAGTGTTCTTGGCTTCGCCGGGCGACAGGCACGCCTGACCGAACAGCGCCGCCTGTTGATCGCCGAGGATGCCCGATAAGGCGACTCCCGCGAGAACGCCTGTTCCGGCGCCGTAAACTTCGCTTGAGGAGCGGATGGTGGGCAGGCATGCGCGTGGGACGTTGAACAGCGCGAGGATCTCTGCGTCCCAATCGAGCGTTTCGAGGTTCATCATCTGCGTGCGCGATGCGTTGGTAACGTCGGTGATGTGGAGGCCGCCGTCAATTCCGCCCGTCAGGTTCCACATCAGCCATGTGTCCATATTGCCGAACAGCAAATCACCCGCCTCTGCGGCGGCCTGTGCGCCCGGTACATTATCGAGCAGCCAGCGCAGCTTCAGCCCGGAAAAATAGGTGGCGAGCGGCAGGCCCGTCTTGGCGCGCAGCCGGTCCTGCCCGCCATCGGCGGTGAAGTGTGCGACCAGTTGGTCGGTGCGCGTGTCCATCCACACCAGCGCATTGTGGATAGGCACGCCGGTTTTGCGGTTCCACACGACGCTGGTTTCGCGTTGATTGGTGATGCCGACGGCGGCAAGGTCGGCGGCTGAAAGCCCAGCCTTGGTCAGTGCGCCCGCGATGACGCTTTGCGTGTTCCGCCATATCTCGGCTGCATCATGTTCGACCCAGCCGGGTTTGGGCATGATCTGCTCATGCTCCTTTTGATCGACCGATATGATCGTGCCCCCATGGTCGAAAATGATAAACCGACTGCTGGTCGTACCCTGGTCGATTGCGCCAACATATTTGGTCATCCGTCACTCTCCGCCGCTTTTTTGATATGGGCTAGGACTATGGCAGGGCCGCGCGAACGGCAAGCGCGAATTGTCGTGCATTTGTCACAGTAGCGCCTATGCAGAGCCTGTCTCAAAGAGGAAATGATGATGGCAAAGGGCCAAATGAAATCGAGCAGGGAAACCCGCAAGCCCAAGGCGGAAAAAGCACCCAAGCAAAATGCGTCCAACCCGTCGACCAAGACTGGCGTGGTCAAGGGGCTGGATAATTTCAAGAATTAGGGTCGGCGACCCTAATTATTCCGATTGCGCGCCGCCTTCGTCCTCAAGGTCAACATCAAACGTCTCAAGGAAGCGGCATGCCATCATGTAAAAACCGACGGTCACGGTCAGTTCCTGAAGCTCTTGCAGCGATAGCCGCGCGCGCAGCGGCTCGAACGTGGCGTCGCCCGCGCGGACATTAGCGACAACATCATCGGTGAAGCGCATGACTTCGCGCTGTGCCTCATCGAAAACACCCGCCTCGGCCCCTTCGCGGATGCCCGCGAGCAGCGCTTCGTTCATCCCCAGCCTGCGTCCGATGGCTTCATGCTGTTGCACTTCATAGGCTGCGCCCGACAGCGCTCCGACGCGCAGGATCGCGATTTCGCGGAGCACCGGATCAAGCTTGCTATGGCTAAGCAGTGCGTTGCCTAGGCCGACAAAGCCGTGGACCAAATCGCCGCCATGCCCCATCATCCTGAAAATGTTGAGTGGGGGGAGTTTGGCATAGACGTCTGCTGCGCGGCCCGTGGCGGTGGCGGTGTCAAAATAGGGGATGCGGGCCATTTCGAACTCCTATAGTGCCTGCTCGGCCAGCCATTCCTCAATCATATTCTATCGGCATGTGGCGTGCTGTTTAACGCTCAAACAAATCGTTTAGCGGTGGGTCAGCGGTAACTGCAACGATACCGACGACCAGAACGGCCCCGACCACGATTCCTGCTATACCAAGTGGGCTAATTCCCCGACGTGCGTCGGTGCTTGAAATACGCCGGTTATTGATCAACCACACAGGCTCGTGAGCGATGCTGCGGCTGATACGCAGTGACCCTTGACCATCAAAATCTCGCCTACCCGAACTATCAATACGCGCACGGTCAAACCGAAGGTCAAATCGGGGGTCGCGGTCTGTCTGTCGGCTGCCAAGCGGAATGCTTATGCCAACCGAAATCTGGCTCTCGCGCGTGCTATAGCTATTTGTATTGAACGACTGCGCCCCAGCGCTCGCAGAAAAAGCAAGACTAAGTCCGGCTGCGTATAAAAACCAATATTTCATAACAAGTCTCCTGAAAAACTTGCCCCCAATGCTGTTTCACCGGACATTGTGGCTTCATTATGGCGCTTCTTGCGCCAGCCATTCCTCCAGCCATTTAATCGTGTAATTGCCATTGATGACATCGGGGTCACGCAGCAATTTCTGGTGTAGCGGGATCGTGGTTTTGACGCCCTCGACGACCATTTCTTCGAGTGCGCGCCGCAGCCGCATCAGGCACCCTTCGCGGGTGCGGCCATAGACAATCAGTTTGGCAATCATCGAGTCATAATAAGGCGGGATGCGGTATCCGGCATAAAGCCCGCTATCAACGCGTACATGCATACCGCCCGCCGCGTGATAATTTTTCACAAGGCCGGGCGACGGTGCAAAGGTGACGGGGTCTTCGGCGTTGATCCGGCATTCAATGGCGTGTCCGGTAAAGCGCAGATCCTCCTGCGCCACCGACAGCGGCCGCCCTTCGGCGATGCGGATTTGTTCGCGGACCAGATCGAGCCCGGTTATCATTTCGGTTACCGGATGTTCGACCTGCAGCCGCGTGTTCATCTCGATGAAGTAGAACTCGCCATTTTCCCACAGAAACTCGATGGTACCAGCACCGCGATAATGCATATCGGCCATCGCCTTGGAGACGATGCCGCCCATGCGTGCGCGGTCATCGGCGGAAATGACGGGCGAGGGTGCTTCCTCCAGCACCTTTTGATGGCGGCGTTGCAGCGAACAATCGCGCTCGCCCAAATGGATGGCATTGCCATTACCGTCGCCAAATATCTGAAACTCTATATGGCGCGGATTGCCAAGATATTTCTCGATATAGACAGTGGCGTCGCCAAATGCTGCCTTGGCCTCCGATCCCGCTTGTTGCATCAGGGTTTCGAGATCGTCTGGGGACGTGCACACCTTCATGCCGCGTCCGCCGCCGCCCGACGCCGCCTTGATGATGACGGGATAGCCGACGCTTTCTGCAATCTTGCGGCCTTCGGCTGGGTCGCTGACCGCGCCGTCGCTGCCCGGAACCAGCGGCAGGCCAAGCGCACCAGCGGTGCGTTTTGCCTCGACCTTGTCGCCCATGGTACGGATATGTTCGGGCTTTGGTCCGACAAAGATCAACCCATGCGCCTCTACGATTTCGGCGAACTGGGCGTTCTCAGACAGGAAACCATAGCCGGGGTGGATGGCGTCGGCATGGCTGATTTCGGCTGCGCTGATGATCGCGGGGATGTTGAGATAGCTGTCGATCGCAGCTGGCGGCCCGATGCAGATGGCCTCATCCGCTAGCCGGACATGCATGGCGTCGGCGTCGGCGGTGGAGTGGACCGCGACGGTGCGGATGCCCATTTCATGCGCGGCGCGGTGGATACGCAGCGCGATTTCACCGCGATTGGCGATGAGTAATTTTTCGATGGCCATATCAGGCGATGACGAATAGCGGCTGGTCAAACTCGACCGGCTGGCCGCTTTCCACCAACATTTTGGTCAATGTGCCGCCGCGCGGTGCGGCAATGGCGTTCATCACCTTCATCGCCTCGATGATAAGGACGGTCTCGCCTTCTTTCACAGCATCACCGACAGCTTTGAACGGCGGGGCGCCGGGTTCTGCTTGAAGAAAAGCCGTGCCAACCATCGGCGATTTGACCGCGTCTTTATGATCTTCGGCGACTGGCGCCCCGACAGCAGGGGCCGCAGCGGCGACAGGCGCTGCTGCAAGGGTTGGTGCGGCGACCATCTGTGTGACAGGCGCACCAGAAATCTGCCGTGCCACGCGAATCCTGCGGTCGCTATCCTCGACCTCAATTTCCGTAAGGTCGGTGTCGGTCAGCAATTGCGCCAGTTCGCGCACCAGCGCGACATCAACCTTCATGCTGCCCTTTGCGCCGTCATGCGATTTATCATCGGCCATATTTTTTGGTTCCCCGTAGCTATGGCGCTTCTATAGTCAAAGAGCGGCGGCCGCGTCCAGCGCCAGGGTGTATGAATGGGCACCGTGCCCGGCAAAGCCGCTGTGTGCGGCCATTCCGACATAGCTGATGTGGCGAAAGGCTTCGCGTGTCATCGGGTCGGACAAATGGACTTCGATAACCGGAACGCTGATCGACTTTATCGCGTCGTGCAGCGCGATGGACGTATGGGTATAGCCGCCCGCATTGAGCAGCACCGCCTTTGCCCCCACCGCCTGTGCCTCGTGCAGCCAGTCGATCAAATGCCCTTCATGATTCGATTGACGTATATCGATGGCCACGCCCAGCGCCGCCGCTTGGTCCGTAAGCATCGCGCCGATGTCATCCAGCGTCTGGACCCCATAAATCTCCGGCTCGCGCGTGCCCAGCAGGTTGAGATTAGGTCCGTTGAGGACAAAGATGATCGGTGGTGACGCCATGCTGGGGCATTTATGGCCGCATCGCCTGTGGTTGTCCAATGCGATGAGTGGGGCTAAGCTGGTGCCATGACGCTGGCCATTCCGGTGCACCTTGTTGAACATGATCCGCGATGGCAGGCACAGGCGGAGGATTACACGCGCCTGCTCAGCCCGCTCGGCGACCTTCTGCTCGCGGTCCACCATATCGGGTCAACGGCGGTGCCCGGCCTGCTCTCGAAGCCCGTTATCGACCTGATGCCGATTACCACCAGCCTTGAAGCGCTTGATGCGCGGCGTGGCGATGTCGAGGCGCTGGGTTTTGGCTGGCACGGCGAGTTTGGCGTCGATGGGCGGCGGTTTTGCACACTGAATGATGAGGCGGGCAAACGGCTCGCCAATGTCCATTTTTATGAGTGCGGCTCGCCGCATGCGCAAAGGCATCTGGCGTTCCGCGACTATTTGCGCAGCCATCCCAAGGTGGCGGCAGCATATCGGCGCGACAAATTGCGCAGCCGCGCTATCCATCCCGATGACAGCGTCGCCTATAGCGGAGAGAAAGGCGCGTGGATCCGCAAGGCAGAAGCCAAAGCGCTAGACTGGTATGGTGACGGCGGGGACGATGCCTGTTAGGGCGGGGGTATGACAACCACGATTCACGAACCACGCGCCGACGTGACAATTTCCATCACCATCAATGGCGAGGCGCGCCGCGTAGCGGGCGGCATCAGCATCGCCGCATTGGTGGCCGAGATTGACCTCAACCCCAAAAAGGTCGCGGTCGAACGCAATCTTGAGATTGTACCGCGCTCAACGCTGGGTGCCGTAATGCTTTGCGATGGCGACGTGCTGGAAATCGTCCATATTGTTGGGGGTGGCTAGGACATGCCCATGAATCACAGGCCCGACACATGGACCGTCGCGGGCCGCACCTTCACATCGCGGCTGATAGTCGGGACGGGAAAGTATAAGGATTTTGCGCAAAATGCCGCCGCCGTCGCAGCGTCGGGGGCGGAGATTGTCACCGTCGCGGTGCGCCGCGTCAATGTGACCGACCCGACCGCGCCGATGTTGACCGACTTTATCGACCCCGCCAAAATCACTTATCTGCCCAATACGGCGGGATGCTTTGACGCGGGCAGCGCGATCCGCACGCTGCGGCTGGCACGCGAAGCGGGCGGCTGGGACTTGGTCAAGCTGGAGGTGCTCGGCGAGGCACGGACGCTTTACCCCAATATGCGCGAAACGCTGTTGGCGACAGAGGTGCTGGCCAAGGAGGGCTTTTTGCCGATGGTCTATTGCGTCGATGACCCGATTGCCGCGAAGCAGCTGGAGGAAGCTGGCGCGGTGGCTATCATGCCGCTGGGTGCGCCGATAGGCTCTGGGCTGGGGATACAGAACCGCGTGACCATAAGGCTGATCGTCGAGGGGGCGAGCGTCCCCGTGCTGGTCGATGCGGGTGTTGGCACCGCCAGCGACGCGGCGGTGGCGATGGAGCTGGGCTGTGACGGGGTGCTAATGAACACCGCGATTGCCGAGGCCAAAGACCCAGTGCTGATGGCCGCCGCGATGAAGGCAGCGGTGGCGGGTGGGCGCATGGCTTACCTCGCGGGGCGGATGGCGACACGCAAATATGCCGACCCGTCTAGCCCGCTCGCTGGGTTGATATAAATCATTTTGTCAGCGATAATGCTGTAACATGACGAACGCGTTGGACGAATAGAGGGTTGATGAATATACGCGCACTCTTGGCAATGATCGCGATGATATGGTTTGCGCTGTCCGCCGCGCCCGCAATGGCTATGGCTGGAATTGCCGATTGTTGCGCCGATGACTGCGCCATCGGCATGGTCCTTCACGATCAACATGAGCACAGCCACCATGGCAGCGGCTGTCAAGACATGGCCGGAGCCAATGTCTGCTCCGTTTGTGTAGCGATAGGTGCCGAGAATGCGGTGCTGGTTCTTGATTGGGGCACGTCTTTGCCTACTGCGTCGCAGGCTGTTGCAGCCCTTGGCCTTACCGCAACGCCTGAGCCACCGCCGCCACGAAGGGTGCGCTGACACATATTTCGACATTTCGGAGCAAATGCTCCTCTCAATTATTGGATACTATCATGAAAATATTTACGAAATTGGCGATTGTCGCCGCTGCGCTCACCTCGACGGCTGCCTATGCTGCCGATCCAGTGGCTGCCCAGTCGGCGTTTGACGCCGCCTGTTGTGCTTTAGGGGCATGCTGCGGCTTGCCATGCTGCGGATAATCACCACGGCTTAACGTAAACAAAGAGGGCGCCGAGGTTTATACTTCGGTGCCCTTTTGGTTGTGGATCACTCCCCCGGCGTTAGCGCAGGGACAATGCGGGCGGCGTCGGCGGGGCGGATGCCGGGCGGCGGCGCGGCGGCGGCGCGTTCGGTTCCGTTCGCTATGCGTATCGCACGGCGGATGGCGGGTTTGACGCGCGGGTAAATGCCGCATCGGCACAGGTTGGTTATCGCACCTTCAATTTCTGCATCGCTCGGATTGGGGGTGCGTTTGAGCAGCGCGGCGATGGCCATGATCATGCCCGGTTCGCAAAACCCGCACTGGGTGACTTGTTCGACCGCCCATGCCTGTTGCACCGGATGGCTGCGGTCGAGGCTGAGATGTTCGATGGTGGTGACGAACCGCCCTTCGCAGTCAGCGATGCTGATCTGGCAGCTGCGCACCGCCTCGCCGTCAATATCGACGGTGCACGCGCCGCAATCCCCCGACCCACAGCCATATTTGGTGCCGGTGAGGTTCGATGCCTCGCGCAGCGCGAACAATAGCGGCGTCGCAGGGTCCATGCGGTACCGCACTGGGCGGTCATTGACGGTAAAGGCGGTCATAAGCGTTGATTGTTCATCGGTTTCTAGGCTTCTCTATACCCGTTCGCCCTGAGCTTGTCGAAGGGCTGTTTTTCTAAATCAAAGCAAGAAGGACAGTGCTTCGACAGGCTCAACACGAACGGGGAAAAGCGCGCTTACTCGCGCCAGCTGGCGTCGATTTTATCCACCCTGCGGACCATCGCGTCAAATTCTGCGCGGCCAGAGCCAAGCGGAGTCTGCGCCATATACAGATCGCGCTGATGCACCGCGACGACATCATCGCCGATGGAGATTGGCTTGCCCATGCTCATCGTCGCCATCTGAATCTCGCACGCGCGTTGCAACGCCCAATATTTGATGAACGCGTCGCTCAGCGACTTGCCCATAACCACCGGCCCATGGTTTTTGAGCATCAATATGCGTTTGTCACCCAGATGCTCGACCAGCCGCGCGCCTTCTTCCTCGCGCACCGTCACCCCCTCAAAATCATGATAGGCGATCTGCCCCATGAAGTTACAGGCGTAAAAATTGATCGGTTGCAACCCGCCCTCTAGGCTGCACACCGCCATCGTTGCGGTGGTGTGGGTGTGGATGATGGCGTGCGCGTCGGGCAACACGCGGTGGAACAGGCTGTGCTGGACGAACCCTGCCTTATTGACGTGCCACGGGTTATCGGGGTCGACCTTGTTGCCGTCGATGTCGATTTTGATCAGGCTCGACGCCGTTACCTCGCTGAAATGCATGCCATAGGGATTGATGAGGAAGGCACCGTCCTCGCCCGGCACCTTCACCGTGATGTGGTTGAAAATCATCTCGTCCCAGCCCAGCATCGCAAAGATGCGGTAACAGGCGGCGAGTTCCTGCCGCGCCGCATATTCGGCCTCGGGCATGTTACGAATGGTGAAGGCAGTGGCCATGGTCTGTGCTCCGAAAGAAATTACGCACCCTATGCTACGGATGGACGAACCAATTGTCGAGATGCCCCGAAATTGTTGCGAAAAGGCCATGCGCCATTCGCAAAAACAGTTGACGTCGTTACGTCAGGCCCTAAATATACGCGCAGAGTCGGACAAGGCCGCCGGTCGCACGGTTAATGACTTTGGGACAAACGTCAAAAGGCGTTGCCCTATGTATTTCACCGCGCAGTCGATGATGGGTGTCGCGGACAATAGGGGACAATACAATGCACGCAAAGGTGAAATTATCGCTGACGGGATCAGCGATGGCTGCAATCATGGCTTTTGGACTTGTCGCCGCTCCGGCGCAGGCAGAAGATTGCTTTTTGGATCGCAACAATAATGGCGTATTTGACCCGGGTATCGACGATGCCGGCGGCGCTCAGTCTGGTGGCGATAACTCCCGCCTTGCTTGCGGTGTTGGTGCCGCAGCCGCTGCCCAAAATGCCACGGCGGTTGGTTTCGTTGCGAACGCCACGGCTGTGAACAGCACGGCTGTGGGTGCTGGTTCTTTGGCTAGCGGTGGGGCTGCCATCGCGGTTGGTGCCTCTAGTGTGGCATCAGGTATACAATCGCAGGCCGTCGGTGTGGTCGCAAACGCAACCGGTGATGGCTCAACGGCAACGGGCGGCTTTACTGTTGCTTCGGGGCGGTTTGCGACTGCTGATGGCTATCAGGCGGTCGCAACGGCTGACCGCGCATCGGCCTTTGGCTACCAAGCCAATGCAGGCTTTGCCGGTTCAACCGCACTCGGTTTTGCCGCCGCCACGACTGCGGCCAATCAGGTCGCTATCGGCGGCGCGGGCAGTTCGGTTCGCGTTGGTGATATTGCCGCCAGCACGGCTGCACAAAGTGGTGCAACCGATGTGATGACGGTCGATGCTTTTGGCGTTGTCGGCCGTGATCCATCGATCCGCACAGCGATTGCTACCAACACCGCGAACATCGCTACCAACACTGCTGATATTGCTGCGCTACAGGCAGGACAAGCGGTGCAGGATGGCCGCCTGACGGCTGCCGAGGGGCGCTTGACCGCCGTTGAAGGCGTCAACACCGTTCAGGATGGCCGCCTGACGGCTGCCGAGGGGCGTTTGACCGCCGTTGAAGGCGTCAACACCGCTCAGGATGGTCGCCTCACCGCGATTGAAGCGGTCGATGTGGTGCAGACGGCACGTCTGGATGCCAATGACATTCTCAACACGACGCAAAATACGCGTTTGACGGGTGTCGAAGGTGTCAATGCGACACAGACCGCGCGTTTGGATGCTAATGACATCCTCAATACGACTCAGAATACGCGTCTAACCGCTGTTGAAGGTGTCAATGCGACACAAAATACACAGATTGCGTCGTTGCAGAGCCTGACCGCAACCCACACTGGGCAGATCAGCACGCTGTTCAGCTTGGCGGCAGAAAATAGCCGGCAAGCACGACTGGCTAACGAAGGTGTCGCGCTGGCGCTGTCGATGGAAACACCATCGCTTGCCTCTGATGCCACTTGGGGCTTCTCTGGCGGCGTTGGCTATTACAACCACCGCACCGCAGGGTCGATGGCCTTCACTGCGCGGGTCAGCCCGCACGCCACCATCTCGGCGGGTGTTGGCCTTGGCTTCGACTCCGGCGAAGTTGGCGCACGTGGCGGCTTCCAGATTAGCATGTAATTGCTAAAGTTATTTCTGTGATAGTGAAGGCGTCCTCTTGCCAAAGAGGGCGCCTTCACTGCAAAAGGGTGATATGAAAAAAATCCCTATGGCCTCCACGCAGATGATGCGCCTTTGCCTCACTGTCTTCGCTGTTGCGGTGGCACCGCTAACCTCGGCAACTGCGCAAACGGCCCCGCCAGCCATATCGACCCCTCCACCCCTCTCGCTCATGCCCGTCCCCGGCGAATTGGAACTGTCCAAAATGCTGTGGTCGACGATGGCCGCAATTGACCATGCCAATCAATCGGGCAATTATTCGGTGCTGCGCGATCTGTCGGCGCCCGCCTTTCAACAGGCCAATGATGCAGCGCGGCTAGCGCAGTTTTTTGCCGGCATCCGCGCGAGCAGGGTGGACCTGTCCAGCGCCTTACTGATCGCGCCGACCTATCGCGCTGCACCCAGCGTTCGGGTGGGCAATGTCCTGCGGTTGCAGGGCATCTTTGGCTTGCGCCCCACGGCCATCATGTTTGACCTAGAATATCAATGGTATAATGGCGCATGGCGGCTCTATGGCGTGGCCATATCACCCACTGGCCTGCTCACTCAGATTCCACCCAGCCAGCCTGTGCCCCCCACGGGCCGATAAAGTGATTTCGAGTTTGATGGAACATCAAACGACTCGGAAATCGCGGAAATAAAAGGAGAATGGAGTCTGACCCGTTTCAATGTGAAGTGGATCGACTCAAACTCGGCATCCCCGTTCAATGCTACCGCACCGCATCGGCCGCGCGACCGAACAGGGTCAGGTGGTCGGCGTCGGGCCTTTCGGTGACTTTGCTGACCGCCCATATGGCGATGCTTGCAGCGGCAAATCCGGGGACGATTTCGTACATCGCCTCTGACCAGCCCATCATAATCCACATTATGACTACAGCAGCGCCCACACCCATACCAGCCAGCGCGCCCCAGCGTGTCGCGGAGCGCCACCACAGGCTGGCGATGATGACGGGACCGAACGCCGCGCCAAACCCCGCCCAAGCGTTGGAAACGAGGCTCAAGATGCTGCTGTCAGGGTCCATGGCCAGTAACGCCGAAACGCCCGCGACAAGCACCACTGACGCCCGGCCGATGCCGACCACTGATCCCTCGCTAGCGCCCGGGCGTATGACCCCGCGCCAAATGTCCTCGGCAAGGCTGCTGGCGGTGACGAGCAACTGCGATGAAATGGTGGACATGATCGCGGCGAGGATCGCGGCGAGCAGGAAACCCGTTATCAATGGGTGGAACAACGTATTGGCGAACAGGATGAAGATGGTTTCGGGGTCGGTGATGCGCCCGTGGCCCTGTGCCACCCAGATCGCGCCGATCAGGCCGGTGGCGATGGCCCCCGCCAGACTAATCGCCATCCAGCCGATGTTGATGCGGCGCGCCACGCGCAAATCCTGCACGCGGCGGATCGCCATGAAACGGACGATGATGTGCGGCTGTCCAAAATAGCCCAGCCCCCATGCCGCCGCGCTGATGATGCCGATGATCGAGGTGCCCGTCAGCCAATTCGTCAATGTGCCCGCCGCAAGGCCACGGCTCGCTTCTGTGACAGCCAATCCTGCGCCTATCGCACCCCATCCGCCGATTGCACCGATGGCGATGATTGGCACCAGCACCAGCCCAACGAACATGATGCACCCTTGGACAAAGTCGGTCAGGCTAACCGCCAAAAAACCGCCGAACAGCACATAGAGGACCACCACACCCGCCGCGAGTGCGACGCCGTTCAGATAATCCATGCCCAGCGCCGCGACCGCGAACTTGCCGCCCGCGACCATGCCCGCACTGCAATACAGCGTGAAAAAGACGATGATGACGGCGGCAGCGGCAACGCGCAGCAGCTTTGACGTGTCACCAAAGCGTTCCTCCAGAAAATCGGGTATGGTGATCGCGTCATTGGCGAGTTCGGTATAGGTGCGTAGGCGAGGGCCAACGATGCGGTAATTCATATAGGCGCCGATGGTCAGGCCAATGCCGATCCACGCCGCCGCCAGCCCGCCTGAATAGACCGCGCCGGGTAGCCCCATCAACAGCCAGCCCGACATGTCGCTGGCTCCGGCGGATAGCGCCGTGACGCCCGCGCCAAGGTCGCGTCCGCCGAGCATATAGCCCTGCGCCGTCGCGTTCGCTTTGCGCCACGCGTAAAAACCGATGCCGATCATCAGTGCGAAATAGAGGCCAAGCGAAAACCAGGTGGCTGATTGCATATGTTCCCCCCTCACACCCTTTGGGGCATGGCTATGCGCTGGCGCTTGCGATAGCAAGCATTGCGGCTTAGCCTATTGTGTGCAGGAGGACGCGATGACCAAAAGGACAATCACCAGCTTTACGGCGTTCTGGCCCTATTATCTGCGTGAACATGCGCATGTGCATACGCGCGCACTGCATTATATGGGCACGACTTTGGTAGTGTTGCTGGCGTTGGCGGGACTGTGGAGCGGGCGCTGGGGGCTGTTCGCGGCGATGCCCTTCGCGGGTTATACATTCGCATGGGTCGCGCATTTCGCGGTCGAACGCAACCGCCCTGCGACCTTCACCTATCCGTTATGGAGTCTGGCGGCCGATTTCAAAATGTGGTGGTTGTGGTTGACGCGGCGATTGGGGCCGGAGTTGACCAAGGCGGGCGTGCGTTAAGTTTTAGGGTCTAGGCCACTTTGCGCACGAATACACATCCCGCAGAATAGCCCGCCCCGAACGAACAGATCAAGCCATTGTCGCCCGCATTCAGATCGTCATTATGTTTGTGAAACGCGATGATCGATCCGGCCGAACTGGTGTTGGCATAAGTGTCGAGCACCGTCGGGCTTTGGTCGGGGGTCGCGTCGTGGCCGAACACGCCTTTGGCAATCAGGCGGTTCATATTGGCATTGGCTTGATGCAACCAGATGCGGCGCATGTCGCCGCCGGTGAGGCCAAGTTTCCGCAATTCTTCGCCAATCATTGCCGAAACCATCGGCACCACTTCGCGGAACACCTTGCGGCCTTCCTGGACGAACAGTTTGTCGGCATCGCTCATATGGTTGGGGTCGGTGCGATTGAGGAAGCCGAAATTGTTACGGATATTGTTTGAAAATACGGTTTTGAGCTTGGTGCCCAAGATTTCCCAATGTTGCGCTGGAGCCATATCCACTGCTTCGACCAGCACTGCGGTTGCGACATCGCCAAAGATGAAATGGCTGTCGCGGTCACGCCAATTGAGGTGCCCAGACGTGATTTCAGGGCTGACCACCAGCACGCTCTTGGCATTGCCCGCGCGGATGAAATCGGCCGCAGCCTGAATGCCAAAGGTCGCTGACGAGCAGGCGACATTCATATCGAACCCAAAGCCGTTGATGCCGAGCGCGTCCTGTATCTCGACCGCGATGGCGGGGTAGGGGCGCTGGATGCTTGACGCCGCACACAGCACCGCATCAACGTCTGCTGCATCGCGTCCGGCCCTCGCAAGCGCATCGCGCGCCGCCGTGACGCCGATTTCGGCCATCACCGACAATTGATCGTCGGGGCGCTCAAGGTCGCGCGGGCGCATGATGGCGGGGTCGAGCACGCCGCCTTTATCCATCACGTGCCGCGACAATATGCCGCTGGCTTTTTCGATAAACTCTGTGCTGCTCATGTCGATGGCGGCGATGGTTCCTGCGGCAATAGCATCGGCATTGCGCGCGTTCTGCGCGACGGCATAGGCGTTGAAACTGGTCACCAATTCGGCGTTCGAAATGGATTCGGGCGGGGTGAACAGGCCGGTGGCCGAAAGTACGGGCTGGATTTGGGTCATGATGCTTTCGATAGCGCGCTGCGCGCCCAAGGGCAAATCGGACATAGTTAATCACATAGCAACCAAATTGGTGCCATATCCCCCTGTCGAATGCACCAGCCCAAAGGGAGTGACAGCATGACCATTCGCTATCAACGCCCGCAGGGCGATTTGGCCATCGCCGAAATGCGTGAATTTGCGAGTTTTCCGGCGCGCACACAACGCTATATCCGCCGCTCGCTTGATGTCGGTCTGCTCCGTGACGATGCGATTGCACTCTGGTCGCGCGACGGCGTCGAGGAGGCAGTGATCCGCGTGCAACAGCGCGTCTATGCGCGGATGACCGATGTTCGCAATTCCATTCCCGATGACAGCGGGCTTGAAGGCGTTGGCCGTTTCATGGGTGTGCTGGTGACATTGGCGGCGTTTGATTTGGCGCAGGACCGCTTACCCAGTTTTTCTGCCTATAGGTTCCTTTACGAACGGCTGCTTGGGGCTGCGGCGCGGCCATGGCTGCCCGGCGCATTCTGTGCTGCCGCTACATTGCCGCACCTTCACCCCGAAAAGCGCAAAGTCTTGCTCGCGTCGATCGCCGAGAGCGCGGCCACGGCACCGGGTTGGTCAACGCGTGAGCCTGTTTTCTATCCCGCGTGGGTCGAAAAAATCGACGAAGACGCCGTCCCTAACTAATCGCGCGATAAATGCCGTAGCTGCTGGTCAGGGTCAGGACGACGCCGACCATGAGCAACAGCGTCTTTGCGGGAACGCGCTTGGCCAACACCGCGCCCAATGGCGCTGCGGCCACGCCGCCTATCAACAGGCCGATAACGGCGGTGCTGAACTGTTCAAGGCCAAGATTCCATATGAATGTCGCGGAAATAGTGAGGGTAAGGAAAAACTCGACACTGTTGACGGTGCCGATGACCTTGCGCGGCTCTGCGCCTTGGATCAGCAGGTTCGACGTCACCACTGGCCCCCAGCCGCCACCGCCCGCTGCGTCCAAAAAACCGCCTATAAAGCCTAACGGCGCGACAATTTTGGGATCTTTGATATGCGGATTATGGTCCAGCCCGCGCCACAATAACCACAGGCCGATGCCCGCCAGATAGGCCAATACATAGGGTTTGACGACAGCTGCGTCGATGTTGGTCAGCGCATAAGCGCCCAGAACGCCACCGATAACGCCGGGGACGAGCAGCCGAAAAAACAGGCCGGAATCGACATTTTTGTGGATGAGGTGGTTGATACCCGACACGCCAGTGGTGAATACTTCGACCAGATGCGTCTTCGCGCTGGCTTGCGCGGGCGGCACCCCCAGTACGCCGACCAGCAGGGTGGAGGTAATGACTCCAAATGCCATACCCAGCGCGCCGTCAACCAATTGCGCTGCAAAGCCGACCAGAATGAACGGGATGATGGCCGATATGTCAAACGTGGTCAGGTCCATCATCAAACGCATCCATCCTCTCCCAGCGACTTATGCACAGCGCAATGCCATTGCACCAGCATCATTCGCTAGGCACAGGTAAAGATGGGCTTTGTAAGCATGGCTTAGGGTCCTGACCCTAAATCGCCGGGCCATTGTCGCGGACATAATCAATGAAGGCGCGCAATTTGGGCATCACCTGCCGGCGGCTGGGGTAATAAAGGAACAGGCCGTCGCTGCTTGGTGAATAATCGCTCAGTGTTTGCACCAACCGCCCGCTTGAGAGCGCATCGGCCAAAACGGGCTGCGCCGTATATATCAGCCCCAAACCGATCAGCGCAGCCGAACGGATGGCCACATTGCTATTGGAAATCATCGGTCCTGTGACCGCGACCTCTATCGATCGCCCGCCATCTTGCAATGTCCAATGGTCGGACAGGCCGCTTGGCCCGCGCCATCTTATGCATTTGTGACGGCGTAAATCGGATGGGATTTGTGGATGGCCATGCTCTTCGAAATATCCCGGCGACCCGGCGATCAGCAGTTGAAACGGCGCGGAGACGCGCATCGCCACCATGTCGGGCCGCAGCGATTCGCCGAGCCTGATGCCCGCATCAAACCCCGATTCAGCGAGGTCGATCATCTCGTCCTCGCCATAAATCTCAATCTCAATCTCTGGATAGGCGGCACAAAACCCGCCCAGTATCGGTTCAATGACGTGCGGAATGGCCGCGCGGGGCAAGTTGAGTCGCAACAATCCGGCTGGGCGCTCCCCCAATATATGCGCCGATTCAAACGCGGCGCTTAAGCTTTCCATTGCAGGGCCAGCCTGTGCCAGAAACACCTCTCCAGCCTGCGTCAGGCCGACGCTGCGCGTGGTGCGCATGAATAATGGCGCGCCGACGCGTTCTTCGAGCGTGCGGATGGTCTGGCTCATCGCCGATGGGGAAACGCCAAGGTCGCGCGCGGCAGCGGAAAAGCTGCGATGCTGTGCGACGCGCAAAAACGCCTCGACTCCATCGAGTTGCCCGCCAAGTTTTATGTAATCCTGCTTCATAGTCTTTCCACATTATAATGGATTATCGCAAATGGGAAGTGCGCCTATTTAAGTTGCATAAGGAAACGAAAAAATCGTTCCGGAAAACAAAAGGAACTCTCCCATGAAAAACTTCAGCCTCTCGGCTCTCCTCACCACTGCGTCTTTCGCTCTGGCCCCGCTCGCCATATTGGCTATGCCAACCTTGGCACATGCACAGGCTCCATCGGGCGACTATCGTTGCACCGAATTGCCGGCACAGGTTCGTGCTGCGGTTGCGGCGTCAACCGACGCTGCTGCGGTTCAGCGCGTCCAGCGCCTGATCGCCAATGGCCGCAATCTGTGCAATGTCCGCGCAGAAGGCGAAGCAGCACGGCAATATCGCTCGGCTCTGCGCATTCTTGGCACCGCCGAAGTGCGCCCCGCCGATGCGCGCCAGATCGCCGACAGCAACGCCGCACCAGCGGGCAACTAATCGCTTAATCCCTCCCTCGATGCCGGATCTTTGTTCGGCACACTACTCACCAACTCGGGGTGCTCACATAATGTGAGCGCCCCTTCTTTATGGCGTGGCGGGCGTTGCCGCAGGCACAGGGTCCGCCGGATTATGCGCGTCGAGGAAGTTTTCCATCTCGCTTAAGAACTGCAGGCGGTCCTCTTGGCGGGTGAAATGATGGTCGCCCTCGCGCTGTTCGACATAGCGCACCTGCCGCCCCGCACCGCGCAGCGCCGACGCCATGCTGCGCGATTGATCGACCGGAACGCGCAAATCCTTTGCGCCGTGCATCAACAGGATCGGCATCGAGAATGTTTCGGCATGTCGGATCGGCGACACATCGCCGACATTGGGCATTTCTTCGCGTTGCAACGCCATGTACACATCGTATAGAAAATTGCTATCATAGCGCAGCATCGCCGCCAGATCGGAAACCCCGGCGTAGGATATGGCACAGCGATAGATGCCGCCCCCGCGCTGGGCCGCGCGCATCGCGGCATAGCCGCCATAGGATGCGCCCGCGATGCACACGCGGCCACGATCGGCAATCCCTTGGCTCACCGCCCAGGCGACACCGTCGTCGAGGTCGTCCTGCATCGCCAGACCCCATTGCCCCTCGCTGCGGCGGGAAAAGGCGAGGCCATAGCCCGATGAGCCGCGATAATTGGGTTGGAGCACCGCATAGCCACGGTCGGCGAGAAATTGTGCCCACCAGTCCCAACTTTCGGAATCGCGAGCGAACGGCCCGCCGTGGGGCAGCATGATGAGCGGCAGGTTCGTCTCGGCGCGGCCCTGTGGCAGCGTCAACACCGCCTCAATCTCCACCCCGTCGCGCGCGCGATAGTGGATGGTCCGCACTGTGCTGAGCGCAGCACGGCCCAGCGCTTCATTGCTGCGGCCCAGCATGCGCAACACGCCGTCGGTCGCCGAATCCATATAATAATAAGCACCGGGGTTGCTGGCGCTACCGACATGGACGATGAACTTAGTCCGGTCGGCATTCATCGACACCAATGTCGCGCTGCGCCCCGGCACCGATGCGTCGAGCGCGGTTTGAATGCCAGCGAGGTGCGGGTCGAGCCAGTTCATATGGAACCGCTGGTCGGTATAGCCAACCCCGGCAAGGCTGCGGTGGTCGGCGCTGGCGGTGATGAAATCTACATCATAGCCCGGCACGCCAAAAATCTTTGTGCCGAGTTCGAATGTCGTCAGATCAAAATTATAGACCGCGTCATAGCCATCGGGGTTGCTCGTGACGATGGCGTTGGTCCCGTCGGGCGAAAAGATGAGTGGGACAATCACATCCTCGCGTGCCCGCGCATTGACGCGCTCGACGGTGCGAAAGGTTGCGTCATTATTGATGCGATAGACCATGATGAGATGTTCGCCGCGCAGACCAACGCCCGCGCGGACATTACCTGCCGCATCGGCATACCATGACCAGATGCCGCGTATGGGTGCTGCGACCATATGGCGGTGGCCTGTCGCCAGGTCAATCTCGTCAACCTGCGCCGCAGTGACACCGCCGTTAAAATTATTTGTGAATCGATTGTTCGCAAAGGATAACAGGATGCGCGCGCTCCCGCTATGGTCGGTCCATATGACATTAGTATTTTCGCCTAAGGTCCTGTTCTGGCGGCCATCGGCGCTGATCGCCACTACGGCTCTCACATAACGATCGTAGGAACCGCCAGTTTCTTTGTGACCGACGCCGATGATCAACCAATCATCATTGACCCACCGCACCCATTGCAACTCATTGCCATTGGTGTTGATCAGCGTAGGAGCAGTCTGCGCCCCCAATATCGTGCGGATAACGAGTGTTTGTGTGCCATTGATGTTGATCGTCATCGCCATTTTCGTGCCAGACGGCGACATCACCGGATCGGCAATCAACGGCGCGGCGGCGAATTGCTCGATTGGCCGCTCGGCCAGCGCGGGGGTGGAGAAGAGGGCGAGCAGCAGGGCAAAGAAAGCATGTTTCATGCGGGTGTCTCCCGGACCTAGTTTGACGGCAGAGTGATGGTTGTTTGCGGTCGCTCGCCCGCAGCGGGCGGGATGTCAGGATCACTGGTCGCGGACGAGACGGCTTGGGTCGTGGTGACCATCTCATAAACTTGCTGTGGTGCAGGTAATCGGTTGAATGATGGATATATCAACGATTGGTTATGCAGAGACATCATGACATCGACATTGTCCCCACCAAGCAAAGCACTCGCCATGCGGCCGACGGTCACCGCCGCCCCGGCATCGCCGACGGCCATCTGATAGGCATTGGCGGCATCAAGGTCGCGATAAACCGTATAGGCCGCATTGTTACCGGGTTCGCGGCACAGATTTTGCCTGACGGTTCCACTATCCTCTGCGCCCTCTGCTTCGACCGATTCGGGAGAATTGACAGCCATGGCAATGACAGAGCTCATCAAAACGCTTCCCATTGTCGGGCGAATGATCCGCGCCCGACGCCAGCGCATTGGTTCGGCACATGCAGCGATCTCGGCGACAGGTGCACCGTCGGCGAGCGTGGCGGGCACGGCAATGCCCGCCAATGCGGAGGTCATCAATGTGTCGACGGCAGCAGGGTCAAGCGTCTTGGAGCTGATGCGGACCTTCACCAGCCAGATGCCAACCGGCATGACCGCGATGGAGGTCGTTTGATATTCACCTGTGGCGCTATAGGTGCGCCGCATCCCGCTCAAATTGCTACCACCGGGGCGCGCAAACATCGTTGGCCCGTCCCCCAATGGTGTTGTCGTGCCGAACATCGCGTTGCTGCGCATACCGGCCTCGGCACGTTCAAACCACACCGCAACATTGGCCCAGCGCGGGCGAAACAGGAATAGCGTGATGCGCGTATTGGCATCTTCATAATGCGTTATGACATCGAGTTCAGGCGCGACATTCTCGATGATCGCGGATCTGGGCAGATCGCCAATAGCCCGTGGCAAAATCACCTGGCTGCGCGCATGTTGCCAGCGCGCTGTCGCGGGAACATCGAGCGTGCGTTGCTGTGCCGAGGCAGTGGTGGGTGTGAGGGCGAGCAGCAAAGCTGTGCATAGGGCGCGTATCATGACCCTGTTCATAACCGCCGATACCGAAAATACCAGACCTCATGCCCTTGGAGGCGCGCCTTGGCTTCATAGCGGGTTTCGCTCCAGCCGCCGGGGCGGTTCAGCATATCATCGGCGCTGTTCGCCAACCATATGAACTGATGGCGGTGGCGGCGCATCACCATCATCGCGTGCGCGACATAGACGGGATGGTCGGTGCCAAAACGCAGCTCGCCGCCCTGTTTGATCTTGGCGGCGATCAGGTCAATCGGGCCGTCATTCATCATCCGCCGTTTGGCGTGGCGCGCCTTTGGCCACGGGTCGGGGTGGAGCAGATAGGCCATGGTCAGCGCACCGTCTGGCACACGGCGCAGCACGTCGAGCGCATCACCATGATGGATGCGGACATTGGGCAGCCCAGGCTTGCTCGCATCGCCCCCAACACTAGCCGCTACATGGGTGAGCGCCTGTGCGACGCCGTTGAGGAAGGGTTCGCAGCCGATAAAGCCATGGTCGGGCAGCATGTCGGCGCGCGCCGCCATATGTTCGCCGCCGCCAAAGCCGATTTCGAAATGCAGCGGGCGCGCATCGCCGAACAGCGACTCTGCCGTGACTGGGCCGTCCAGCGGCACCGCGATTTGCGGCAACAGATCGGCGACCAATGCGGTTTGCGTGGTGCGCAGGGCTTTGCCCTTTGATCGGCCATAGAGGCGGTTGATGGTGACGGGATCGGACATGGCGCGCCAATAGCCGTCTCATCCGATTTGGCCAAGGGGTTGCCACAGATTTGCCAAGGCGGCCGCTCCCATGCTAGCTTGCCGTAGCCTTTTTAAGGGAGAGAGAAAATGCGTGTAGCAGGGGTAAATGTGCTGGCTGTGTTGCTGGCGGCGGTGGCGATATTTGCCATCGGATTTTTGACCTATGGGCTGTTGATCGACCCCGTCCGCTATATGGCGTCGGATGGGATTGCCCAGGCGGCACACGAAGCGGTCGGGGATAGCCGCATGGCTTATGGCGTCGTCATGCCGCTGATGACCGCCGCATTCATGGGGGTCTTGTTCAGTTGGGCTAACGTTAGCGGGCTTGTCACCGGCATAAAATGGGGCGCGCTGATCGCCTTTGCTTCGGCCATACCGGGGGTCGGTTATGACTGGGTTTACGGTGTCGGCGACTGCTATGCCCCACTGGTTGACAGCGCGTATATGCTGGTCATCCACATGGTCGCAGGCGCGATATTGGCGAGTTGGAAATAGGCGGGGTTGAGGGCGGTCTTGGCTTATGCCAGTGCCGCCTTCAACTCATCGACCAGATCGGTGCGTTCCCACGGGAAGAAATCGCCGTCCGCTGCTTGGCCGAAATGACCATAGGCGGCAGTTTTGCGATAGATAGGCTTGTTGAGCGACAAATGCGTGCGGATCGCGCGCGGGGTCAGGCCGCCCAAACGCGAAATCCCCATGATCGCCGCCTCAATCGCATCATCGCCGACCGTGCCGGTTTCGTGGGTGTCAACATAGAGCGACAAGGGTTTTGACACCCCGATGGCATAAGCAAGCTGGATAGTGCAGCGCGTGGCGAGGCCCGCTGCGACGATGTTTTTCGCCAGATAACGGGTGATGTACGCGGCTGAACGGTCCACTTTCGTCGGGTCTTTGCCGCTGAATGCGCCGCCGCCATGCGGGGCCGCGCCGCCATAAGTATCGACGATGATCTTGCGCCCTGTCAGGCCAGCGTCGCCGTCCGGTCCGCCAATCTCGAAACTGCCCGTCGGGTTGATGTGATATTCTGTTTCGCCGAGCAGGTTAGCGGGCAGAATGTCGGCGATAACGCCGCGCACATAGGCGTGCAAAGTTGCCTCGTTCGCGCCCTCGTCATAGCCTTTGGCGTGCTGGGTTGAAACGACGATGGCGGTCGCGGCGACGGGGACGCTGCCCTCATAGCGCAGTGTCACCTGACTCTTGGCATCGGGCTCTAGGAAGGGCGCAGCGCCGCTGTGGCGATCCGCCGCCATCCGTTCGAGGATTTTGTGGGCATAATAGAGCGTCGCGGGCATCAAATCGGGTGTCTCGTCGGTTGCGTAACCGAACATGATCCCTTGGTCGCCTGCGCCTTCATCCTTGTTGCTGCCCGCATCGACGCCTTGCGCGATATGCGCCGACTGGCCATGCAGCTGGTTATAGAAGCGCAATGTTTCCCAATGAAAACCATCCTGCTCATAACCAATTTCGCGCACGGTGTTGCGGACAGTCGCCTCAATCTCTTCCAGCGCGCCGTCGGCCCATTCGCCATTCTCATACACGCCCTTGCAACGGATTTCGCCCGCCAGCACAACCAGCTGCGTCGTGGTGAGCGTTTCACACGCGATCCGCGCCTCGGGGTCTTTGGACAGGAATAGATCGACGATGGAGTCGGAAATCTGGTCGCTGACCTTGTCCGGATGACCTTCGGAAACCGATTCAGAGGTGAAAAGATAGGAAGAGCGCATGCTTCAGGGGCTTTCTTGTCATATAAAGCAAAGTTTATGTGTCCGCGCTGTAGCGCCGCCTGCGACCAAAGGCAACGCCCAGCATCCCAAGAAAAACTGCGAACGCCAATGGCAAAGCATTGCCATAACGCGCGAACAATGTTGGCGCGTGTGGCAGCGGTAGGGCGGCGTCGATCCGCCCTGCGCGGTGCGTGGGAAGTGACTCGACGATGCGTCCATCCGCGTCGATAATCGCGCTGATCCCCGTTGGCGTCGCGCGCACAACGGGCAGCCCCTCCTCTATCGCGCGCAGGCGTGCTTGCGCCAAATGCTGCGGCGGGCCCCATGCGCCAAACCATGCGTCGTTCGACGGGTTAAAGATGAAGGCAGGGCGGTTGGCGCGGTCAACCACTTGGCCCGAAAAGATAATCTCATAGCAAATCTGGATGCCGACCTTGCCAAATCGGCCAAGGTCGATGCTGCGTGCGCCCGGCCCCGCCCAAAAATCGACCGCGCCCGGCGCCAGCCGCGACAGGCCGAGCGGCTCCAGAATGCTCCGCATCGGCAGATATTCACCGTAGGGCACCAGATGCGCCTTGTCATAGCGCGGGCCAAGGCGGCCAGCGGCGTTGAGGGTGAATACCGCGTTGCGCGCTCCGATTATGTCGGAGCCATCAGCATTGGGTTCCAGCTTTACCGCACCCGTCAGTAACAGGTCATCGGGACCGAGCAGCGCCGCCAATCGGGTGCGAACGCGGGCCGGATCCTCGATAGTCCAATCGGGCGGCGTGCTATCCTCCAGATAGTCGGGCACCGCTGCTTCTGGCCAGAGAAGGAGGCGCGGGGTTGCGGGGGTGCGTGGTGTGCTCAAGCGTGCGAGGCGATGGAAATTGTCGAAACGCTGCGCCAAATCCCACTTGTCGCCTTGGTCGATATTGGGCTGAACGATGGTGACTTGGGTGGTTTCGGTGTCATCAATTCCGGGCAATGCCAGTGTAATCAAGCCTATTATTGCCGCAGCAGTTAATGGCAGCGCTGCCATCGCTG
>JBBTFY010000062.1:0-24023 GCA_038041635.1 Pseudomonadota bacterium | reverse complement strand
ATGCACTGGCCTCGATAGACGGCGCGACCGAAGTGACAAGGATAGAGGGTGGCAGTATTGCCGCGCATTGGACGTTGAACGGCCTCGGGCCGGCTACGGCTTGGGGCCGCGCCCAAGCCGCTGAGCTTACGGGTGCAGGCGTTCGCAACACTGTGGGCGCACTAGGTGGCAATGGAACGCTACGGTTCATGGGGTTGAATAGTGGCCGTAGCTATGAACGGGTGCTGGCGGCGGCGAGTAATGGTGTCCGAGGCACGCCGATTGGCCCGATTGTTGACCGATTGGTTGGCGCGGTAAGCGCGTTAGGGCGCGGTGCCAGTGCGTCGAGCAGCTATCGCTTTGCCAGGTCATCGGACGGTGCGGTCCGGTTGGCACTTGGTAACATATCCGTTGACGCGGGCAGCGGCGCATTTTTCCAGGTGGCGCGGCCAGACGCGGTGCAATGGAGCCAAGGCGGCGGAGTGCGCGTCGCTTTGGCAGGGCGCTTCGGCGGTGGCGGGCTACCGAGGGGGAGCTTTGACGTCGCGTCGCGCGGGCCGTCGCTGGCGGCGCTTTCGGGCGCGTTGCGCGTCGAACCGATACACCATGGCGGGGCCAGCCTCTCACTCGCGCCCGTGCGCTTCAACAGCGATGGGGGCGGAACGCGCTTTTCCACCGCTGTGGTAATGAGCGGACCATTGGCTGATGGCCGCATTGATGGCCTTTCCATGCCTTTGGCTGGACGCGTGATGGCCGATGGTGCGTTCAGCATAGACGGCGGATGCCACAGGGTCGCTTGGCAACGGATTGCGGTCGGTCAAGTCGTGTTGAACGAGGGGGCATTGCCGCTTTGCGGTGCAAGTGGATTGCCATTATTCCGCTATGATAATAGCGGTTTGAACGGTATTGTTGATAGTAATTCTATCGCCTTAACGGGGCATATAGGTGGCTCGCCATTATCGTTCCAAACGGACGGTGCGCGGCTCAATCTAGCGACTATGCAATTTTCGCTCGTCTCACCATCTTTTGCGATAGGCGCGGGCGATAGTATCACCCACTTGACGGCGACAGAGCTCAGCGGAGCCCGTGACAGTGCGGGTTTCGGGGGCCGTTTGACCAACGCCACGGGCAATATCGGTCGCGTGCCGTTTCTGTTCGACCAAGCGAATGGCGACTGGCGCTGGCAGGATGGGGGGCAAGGCAATGAATTGACGCTGGGCGCCGCGTTGCAAGTCACCGATGCCGCCGATGAGGATCGTTTTCAGCCACTGCGCAGCGATGATACGCGGATCAGTTACCGCGATGGTGCTATGCGCGTCACGGGTAGCCTGATGGAGCCGACCAGCCATGCCCGCGTCGCCGATGTGGCCATCGCCCATGATTTTGCGGATGCCAGCGGCAATGCCCGCTTCACCTTGGCTAACCTCACCTTTGCGCGCGACGGACTGCAACCCGTCATGCTTACCACGCTTTCGCTGGGCGTCGCTGCAGATGTGGTCGGCACCGTGACGGGGGGCGGGCGCGTCGATTGGTCGCGCGATGGCGTGACCAGCAGCGTCGGCGATTTTGCCACCGAAACCATGGATTTGAGCGCTGCGTTCGGCCCCGTCCAAGGCATGTCGGGTGCCATTCATTTTTCCGATCTCATCGCGCTCGCCACCCCAGCGGGGCAGGAGGTGCGGTTGCGCTCTGTCTATCCCGGGGTCGAAGTGACCGATGGCGTGCTGCTGTATCAAATGTTGCCGGGCCAGCGGGTGCATATCGAGGAAGGGCGCTGGCCGTTCGCTGGTGGGCAATTGCTGTTGCGCCCAACGACATTGGATTTCAGCGCCGATGTGCCACGCTTTCTCACCTTTGATGTGCAGGGTGTTGATGCGGGCCTGTTTCTTTCGCGTTATGAGTTTGACAATATCAACGCCACCGGTGTTTTCGACGGTGTATTGCCAACCAAGTTCACCGCCGATGGTGGACGGGTCGAGGGCGGGTTGCTGCAATCGCGCGCAGGCGGCCATCTGGAAGTGGTCGGAGAATTGTCGCAGCATGACCTTGGCGTCTATGGCAATCTGGCGTTCGGGGCGCTCAAATCGTTGCAATATGACAATCTGGCCATTCGGATGAATGGCAATATCGACGGAGAAATGCTGACCGAAGTCCATTTTTCTGGCCTTTCACAGGGCGCGAATGCTCAAAACAACTTCATCACCCGCGCGTTTCGCCGTCTGCCATTCATTTTTAATATCAATATCAACGCACCGTTCCGGCAGTTGTTGACGTCTGCACGCGGTCTGTATGATCCATCGACGCTCGTCGGCCAGAACATCGAAGCGCTGGTGCGCGCGGAACGTGACGCGGCGGCCGCAGCAGCAAATGCTGCACAACCCGTTCAGCCTGCTGTAAGAGACAATCGTAGATAAAGGAGGGGATGCCATGGAAATGCCACCAATAAAGATGTTGCGGGGCCGATGTGGTCGGACGAATGGGATTGCCGCACTGTGCGTGGCGGGCAGCCTCATCAGCGGATGTGTTCAAGTGAACGCGCCCGATCGCCCGATCGAAATCACGCTCAACATCAATATCCGGCAGGAAGTGGTCTATCGGCTCGATTCGACAGCCAAAGAGTTGATCGAGCAGAATGTGGAGATTTTTTGAGATGAAGATGTTGCTCCGGTCCACCATCCTTACCGCGCTTGCGCTTTCCAGTCTGGTCACACCTGCGCTGGCCCAACGCGACCCCGCATATCAGGCGGCGCGTGCCGCTGGCCAAGTCGGCGAGAAACCCGATGGTTATCTCGGCTTTGTCGCCACGCCGTCGGACGCGGTGCGCTCTCTGGTTGACGACCTTAACCTGCGCCGCCGCGCCGTTTATTCCGAACGGGCGCGCGCCGCAGGGTCGACGGTCGAACAAATGGCGTTCACCACCGGGTGTAATTTGATTGCACAGACGGTGGTGGGGGAAAAATATATGACGCCCACGGGGGAATGGGCGACGCGCACAGCCGCTGACCCCATCCGCGATTCACGCTGCGTATAGGCGTTAAGCGCTTTTGCTGCACTGCAACGGTTGACTTGACAGGGGGGCGTTTCTAAAGGGGCCTCGCCTTGGCGGGATTGGCCGTTTTCGTGCATGGTTTTCCTGACGCTTTCGGGTAAGGGCTATCATGATGATTACCGATGACCGCGATGGTGCAGTGACGAACCCCGACGGTGTTGATGACCCGCGCCTGAAGTCAATCGACGAACGGCTCCGTGAGGCTCAAGATACCGAAAAGGCAAGGACGGCAATCTCGCCACAGCCGGGTATGACCGGTAAAGGCTCCGCACAGGGGCAGCGCGTATTGTCCGCCTTGATAGGGGCTCCGCTCGGTGCGGCGTTGATTGGCTGGGTGATTGATCGCTTTGCCGGGACTACGCCATTTTGGCTATTGGTGATGCTGTTCCTCGGGTTCGGCGCTGCTATCAGCCAAGTGATTAGAATATCTAAGGAGCACGCCGAATAGGCGCGTTGCGAATGTAAAGAACAGGGTAGGCAATGAGCGTAGCTCACACAAGTTCAGCGGCCGAGGTCAAAATTGACCCGATGCACCAGTTCCAGATCGACACCATCTTTGGTGCCGATGGATCTCCCTTTGCGTTTACCAATTCGTCGCTTTGGATGCTTATCGTTCTTGCTATAATTTATGTGTTCATGATGGGTGGGATGAAGCGCGAGCTCGTGCCCGGTCGTTGGCAAGTCGCGGTCGAAGGCGTCACCAAGTTCATTTCTGATATGGTTCAGAGCAATATCGGACCCGAAGGGCGCAAATATACGCCTTGGGTCTTCACCATATTCATGTTCATTCTCGTCTCTAACCTGCTCGGTATGATGCCGTTCGGAATTGTTCCAGGCGTTCACCCCTTCACCGTGACCAGCCAGTTCACTGTCACCGGATTGCTCGCCATCATCAGTTTTTCGATCGTACTGATCGTCGGTTTCTGGAAGCATGGATTGCATTTTTTCTCGTTGTTCGTTCCAGCGGGTGCGCCGTTCGTGCTAAAGCTGTTGATCGTGCCGATCGAGTTTGTTTCCTTCCTTGTCCGTCCATTCAGCCTTGCGCTACGGCTGTTCGTGGCGATGATTGCCGGGCATATCCTCATCAAGGTATTCGGCTATTTCATCGTTCAGGGCATTAACGCGGGCGGTATGGGTTATGGCATATCGGCGCTCAGCTTTGTGTTCATCGCCGGCGTCGGCGCGCTCGAACTGCTTGTGTGCTGCATTCAGGCCTATGTCTTTGCGCTACTGACATCGCTCTATATCAACGACGCAGTCAACCTTCACTAAATCACGTTCAATTAATAGATTATAGACAGGAGTTTATCATGGATCTCGAAGCTGCAAAAGTCATTGGCGCCGGTCTCGCTGCAATCGGTGTTGGCGCTGCTGCCACCGGCGTGGGCAATGTGTTCGGCTCATTCCTTCAGGGCGCGCTGCGCAATCCAGCTGCTGCAGACGGTCAGCAAGGCCGCCTGTTCATCGGCTTCGCGGCTGCTGAATTGCTCGGCCTGATCTCATTCGCTGTCGCGATGATCATCCTTTACGCAGTTTAATCGGACGGTTGCCACGATTGTGGGCTTCGTGCCTGCTGCGTGGTGACAGTGATTCATTTTGAGTAGCCGCAATGCCGCAAATCAATCAGCTTTTGCTCGTCTATCAATCACAGTGGTTTTGGCTGCTGTTGGTGATCGGCGTCATTTATTTCGTGATTGCGGGCGGCATGGCCCCAAAAATCGAAGCGACGATAGATGCACGCGATCGTAAGATTGCCGATGATCTGGCGGCAGCGCAGGCTGCGCGTGACGCTGCGGATGCGAGTGAAGAGACGCTGCGGCTTGCCGCTGTTTCTGCGCGTGCTGACGCGCAATCGGTGATTGCTACAGCCAAGGCGAGCGCTGCGAAAGGCGCTGAAAAGCGTTTGGCGACTGCTGATGCAGACATTGCGGCAAAGCTAATTTTGGCAGAAACGAAACTCGCGTCTGCACGAAGTACCGCATTGGCGAATATCGAAACTGTTGCGGTTGAGGCGGCTCAAGCTATCGTCACAAAGATAACCGGAACCACAATAGCAGCGGCACCCGCCGCCGCAGCAGTGAAGGCAGTGCTCGCACATGGTTGAAACGGCAATCATCATGGTCGCGGCGGAGCAGCATGCGACACCGGTCGCGCTTGGGCTTGACCCGACAGGCTGGGTCGCCCTTTCAATGATTGCTGTGTTTGCGCTCATGATATGGAAGAAAGTGCCCGCCATCATCGGTGCAGCGCTCGACAAACAAATTGCCGGAATAAAGAGTCAACTTGATACTGCCGCCACGTTGCGGGCCGAAGCCGAAGCACTCAAGGTTGAATATCAGACCAAATTGGCGGCGCTTGATGGTGAAACTGCGGCTATGCGCGCGCGCGCCGAAGCGGAGGCCACCGCGCTAGTTGCCAAGGCCAAGAATGACGTCAAGACGCTGATCGCGCGACGCCAGAAAACGGCTGAGGAGCGGATTGCCGCCGCAGAACGCACTGCGATTGCCGATGTGCGCGACAGCGTTGTCCGTGCCGCAGCGGATGCCGCGCGCAACCTGATAGCCGAGCAGCACACGGCGACTGCGGATGCGGTATTGGTCGAACGCGCGCTTGCGGACATTGCCAAGCTCTGATTTTCCGCGCCATTCGATTTGCAAAGAGATTCTGGGCATCTCCGCTGTCTCTTTGCTATATCGCGTAAATGAACGACCCCAACGACCCCCACCGCTTTAACGAGGAACGCGCAACCTATGTGCTGCGCGGCAGCGAGGTCGAGGGCGAACGTCCGGATTTCGAAACCGGGACTGCCGTCATCAAGGGCGTGGTGCGCCTGTTAAAGGCGGTGCCCGGCGTGTATCGCATGGTCGATGCGCGCGGCGACGTGCTGTATGTCGGCAAGGCGAGGGCGCTCAAGCACCGCGTTAACAGCTATACCCAGCTAAACCGCCTACCCATCCGCTTGCAACGGATGGTTGCGCAAACCCGCAGCATGGAGATTGTTACAACCAATAGCGAGGCAGAGGCGCTGTTGCTCGAATCGCAGCTTATTAAGAAATTTCGCCCTGCATACAATGTGTTGCTTCGCGATGATAAAGGCTTTCCCTTCATTCTGGTCCGTGAAGACCATGATTATCCCCGAATCCAGAAACATCGCGGCGCGCGCCGTGCCAAGGGGCAGTATTTTGGCCCTTTCGCCAGCGGCGGTGCTGTCAACCTGACGCTCAACGCGATGCAAAAACTGTTCCTGCTGCGCAGTTGCACCGACAGTTTCTTCGCCAATCGCGACCGCCCGTGCTTGCTCTATCAAATAAAACGGTGCAGCGCGCCGTGCGTCGGGCGGGTAAGTTCGGGCGACTATGCCGAACTGGTGGAGGATGCCAAGGCGTTCCTGTCCGGTCGCTCCACCCAGACACAGGCCAAATTGGGCGGCGCAATGGCCGAAGCATCGGCGCGGCTGGATTATGAGATGGCCGCTGTTTACCGCGACCGGCTGAAAGCGCTGACCTTCATTCAGGGAAGCCAGGCGATCAACGCTGCGGGGCTGGGCGATGTCGATGTGTTTGCAATGGCCAGTCAGGGAGGGACAACAGGGATTACGGGATTTTTCATCCGCGCGGGCTTGAATTGGGGGCACCGCAGCTTTTTCCCCGCACATACGGCTGGGGTAGAGGAGGCCGACATCATGGCCAGTTTTTTGATCCAGTTTTACGAAGCTGTGCCGCCGCCAAAGCTGATATTGGTGGACCGCGAACCGCGCGAGGGTGCACTGGTCGCAGAGGCGCTCACCAGCCTTGCCGGGCACAGGATAGTTATCAGCGTTCCGCAGCGCGGGGACCGTGCCGCACTGATGGAACAAGCGGCGCGCAATGCGACTGAATCGCTTGACCGCAGGTTGGCCGAAAACACGACTCAGGCAAAGGCGATGCAGGATTTGGCCGATCTGTTCGACTTGCCCGAACCCCCGCGCCGTATCGAAGTCTATGATAACAGCCATATTCAGGGCACCAACATGGTTGGCGCGATGATTGTCGCCGGACCCGAAGGCTATTGTAAAGGGGCTTACCGCAAATGGACGATCAAGCGGCCAGACACTGCGCCGGGCGATGATTATGCGATGATGCGCGAAGTATTCAGCCGCCGTTTTGCAAGGGCGCAGGTTGAAGACCCCGACCGCGTACAGGGCGACTGGCCCGATCTGGTGTTGATCGACGGTGGCAAGGGGCAGGTGAGTGCTGTGCGCGAGGCACTGGAGGAACTGGGCATAGAGGATGTGGCGATGGTGGGCGTTGCCAAAGGGCCGCACCATGGCCGTGAAGGGCGTGAAGTTTTTCACCTGCCAGACGGGCGTGAATTGATACTGCCCCCCGGCGCGCCAGCCCTGTTCCACATCCAGCGATTGCGCGATGAGGCGCATCGCTTTGCTATCGGCGCACATCGTCAAAAGCGCGCCAAGGCGATGGCGTCATCGCCGCTCGATGAAGTGCCAGGTATCGGCCCTGCGCGCAAAAAGGCGCTGTTGATGCATTTTGGCACGGCGCGCGCCGTTCGTAACGCCAGCCTTGAGGATATTCAGCGCGCACCCGGCGTTTCAACGGCAACCGCGCAGGTTGTTTACGATTTCTACCATGGGTGAGGGGGGCAATAAATGCACCTGACCACCACCGCTATCGTTTGTGCGCTGCGCATCCATGGCGAACATGGCGTCATCGCGCGGCTGATGACGGGCGAAGCGGGGTTGCTGGCGGGTTATGTGCGTGGCGGGCGGTCGCGGCGGATGCGCCCCATCCTGATGCCCGGCAATGTCGTTGCGGCCGAGTTTCGCGCGCGAACCGAAGATCAACTGCCCAGTCTTACGGTCGAAATGGTGCATAGCCGCGCGCAGTTGCACGGCGAGCCACTGGCGGCGGCGGCGATAGACTGGGTCACGATGCTGACGAGCGTCGCCTTGCCCGAAGGGCATGCCTATCCGGCCATATATGCTGCGCTGAGTGGTATGTTGAGCGCGATAGAGTTGGCACCCGCCGCCAGCGGCTGGGCAGGGGCGCTGGTGCGATACGAGACACTGCTGCTGGGCCAGTTGGGCTATGGCGATGGATTGGAGCCTACGCACGATTTGCGCACCGCGCTGGCGCGTAATGCGCGGGCCATCGACGCGCATCTTTTGTCAGGGCCGCGCGCAGAAGGAATAGCTGGGGTGCGCGAACGATTGGTCGATCGACTGGAACGGGGCATTGCCTGAATGGTTGTCATGCCTTAGGCGCTCCGCTCATGAAGATCGCTGTTTTTGCCGGGGATGGAATCGGTCCCGAAGTAACCGAGCAAGCGGTGCGGGTGCTGCGCGCGCTCGACTTGCCCGAATTAGAGCTGACCGATGGGTTGGTCGGCGCGGCGGCGTGGCGCGCATGTGGCCACCCGCTTCCACCCGAAACGCTTGCCATCGCGCGCGATGCGGACGCGATATTATTCGGCGCGGTGGGCGATTTTGGCTGCGACCATCTGGAACGGCATCTGCGCCCCGAACAGGCGATTCTCGGCCTGCGCCGCGAGCTTGGACTGTTTGCCAACCTCCGCCCGGCCAAATCTATCCCGGCGCTAGTCGAACTGAGCGCACTCAAACCCGCTATTGTATCGACCATTGACCTGATGATCGTCCGCGAGCTGAATGGTGACGTCTATTTCGGCGAAAAAGGGCGGCGCACGACCGATGCGGGGCTGCGGCAGGGCTATGACGTCATGGCGTATGACGAGGGCGAAGTGCGGCGGATCGCGCATGTCGGTTTCCAAATCGCCATGGCGCGGGCCAAGGGTGAGGGTGGGAAACTCTGCTCTGTGGACAAAGCCAACGTGCTCGAAACCTCGCAATTGTGGCGTGATGTGATGATCGAGGTAGCGGCCGATTATCCTGATGTCATGCTTGATCATATGTATGTTGATAATGCCGCGATGCAGCTGGTTCGCGCACCCGGCGCGTTTGACGTCATTGTCACCGGTAATTTGTTCGGCGATATTTTATCCGATCAGGCGAGCATGTGCGTGGGTTCGATCGGGATGCTCGCTTCCGCTTCGCTCGATAGCGCTGGCAAAGGGCTATATGAACCCATCCACGGCAGCGCGCCCGACATTGCTGGACAGAGCAAGGCCAATCCGCTGGCGACGATATTGTCGGCGGCAATGATGCTGCGCACGTCGCTGGGCCGTGCCGACCTGGCGGAGCGGGTCGAGAATGCGGTCGATGCGGCGCTGTCGGGCGGTGCACGCAGCGCTGATCTGGGCGGAAATATGGGAACAGAAACAATGGGTGATGCGGTGTTGCGTGAATTGGAGCGGGCAGCATGAGCGACTTTTCACTGGCTACGCTGCGCGCTGCGCAGGCATTGATAGCGCGGCAAGTGGCGCCAACCCCACAATATGCTTGGCCTTTGCTGGCGGCGCGGCTGGGCAGCGAGGTGTGGGTCAAGCATGAGAACCACACGCCAACCGGCGCGTTCAAGGTGCGCGGGGCTATCACCTATATCGACTGGTTGCGGCGCACCCACCCAGAGGTGACGGGCATCATCACCGCGACGCGTGGTAACCATGGGCAGGCACAGGTGCGTGCTGCACAGGCGGCTGGCCTTAGTGCAACGATTGTTGTGCCCCATGGTAATGCGCGCGAAAAAAATGCGGCGATGCGCGCCTTTGGTGCGGACCTCATCGAACATGGCCATGATTTTGACAGCGCCAAAGCTGAGGCGATGGCGCGGGCCAAGCAATATGGCCTGTTCATGGTGCCGTCCTATGACGACCAATTAGTGATAGGTGTTGCCAGCTATGCCTTAGAACTATTTGATAATGTGCAAAATATAGATACAGTTTACGTGCCCGTAGGCTGTGGCAGCGGGCTGTGCGGCACAATAGCGGCACGCGATGCCCTAGGGTTGGCGACAAAGGTGGTCGGTGTGGTTTCGGCGCATGTGGATGCGGCAAAATTGAGTTTCGAAGCAGGCCGCCTCATTTCCAGCCCGTCTGCGCACACCTTTGCCGACGGCGTTGCGGTGTGCACACCTGTTAGGGAAGCGCTTGATTATTTCGGGACGCGCGCCGAACGTTTCGTTGCGGTTACTGACGATGAAGTGGCCGATGCGGCGCGTGTCTATTGGCAGGACACCCACAATATGCCCGAAGGCGCGGGCGCTGTGGCATTGGCAGCGTTGATGCAGGAACGCGAGACAATGCGCGGCAAACGTGTTGCGGTCATCCTATCTGGCGGCAACTGTGACCAATCACAGGCGGCAGAGTTGCTTAGCGGCAAAACGCCGCAAGTGCAGTCTTGGCAGACCCGTGATGGGCAAACACCAGAGGAGCGATTGGCATGAAGCGCGATACTGGCATGAACCGCGACATTACGCGGAAATGGCGCCCCGCAACACAGGCCGTGCGCGGCGGCACTTGGCGGTCCGAACAGGGGGAGACGAGCGAGGCACTGTTCCTCTCGTCGGGCTACACTTATGACGATGCAGCGACCGTAGCGGCGCGTTTTGCCGGGGAGCAGCCCGGCATGACCTATTCGCGGTTGCAAAACCCGACCGTCGAGATGCTGGAGGAACGTATCGCGCTGATGGAGGGGGCGGAGGCGTGCCGCGCCCAGGCGACGGGCATGGCGGCGATGACAGCGGCATTGCTGTGCCAGCTCAACAGCGGCGATCATGTGGTTGCAGCGCGCGCGGCGTTCGGGTCGTGCCGTTGGCTGACAGACAGCCTGTTGCCGCGCTGGGGCATCACCACCACCATAATTGACGCACGCGACAATGATGCGTGGACGGCGGCAATTCAGCCTAATACCAAAGTGTTTTTCTTTGAAACCCCCGCCAATCCGACGATGGACATTGTCGATATGGCGCATGTGTGCGCTCTGGCGCGCGCGCATGGCATCACTACGGTGGTCGATAACGCCTTTGCGACCAGCGCGCTGCAACGGCCGATGGATTTCGGCGCTGATGTTGTGGCTTATTCAGCGACCAAGATGATGGACGGGCAGGGGCGCGTGCTCGCCGGCGCTGTGTGCAGCAGCAAGCAGTTCATGGACGATCTGTTGCTGCCGTTTCAGCGTAATACTGGGCCGAACCTGTCGCCATTCAACGCGTGGGTGGTGTTAAAGGGGCTAGAGACGCTCGATTTGCGCATCAGGCGCCAGTCTGAAAATGCGCTTGTCGTGGGGCGGTTCATCGAGGGACGGGTGCCGCGTATCCTCCACCCCGGCTTATTCAGCCACCCGCAGCATAATCTGGCGGCGGCGCAAATGTCGGCGTGCGGCCCGATATTCTCGTTCGAGGTCGATGGTGGGCGGGAACAGGCGCATGCACTGCTCGATGCGCTCGAATTGGTCGATATTTCGAACAATATCGGCGATTCGCGTTCGTTGATGACTCATCCCGCAACGACGACGCACCATAGCGTCGGGCCTGATGTGCGCGCCGAAATGGGTGTGGGAGAGGGTATGCTGCGGATCAATATCGGACTCGAGGACCCCGCAGATGTGATTGACGATTTGGATCAGGCATTGACGCGCGTTGGGCTATAGGCGAGTCTAACCAGCATGATCGGTGCACTCTTCCCCTATGCGGTGACAACCGACGACGTGACGGTGCGCGTGTCGGTGAGTTTTCAGCCCGAAACCTCGCAGCCCGCATCATCTCGTTGGTTCTGGATCTATCATATCCGGATCGAAAATCATGGCGACTCACCCGTTCAGTTAATCGATCGCAAGTGGCAGATAACCGACGGACGCGGTGCTATGCACATCGTCGAAGGCAGCGGTGTGGTCGGCGAGCAACCCGTTATAGCCCCTGGTGCATCGTTCGATTATGTTTCGGGGTGCCCATTGGCAACGCCCAGCGGGCGGATGATTGGCCAATTCGGGATGATTGACGGTGTTGGGCGGCGATTCAGTATCAAAGTGCCCGAGTTCCCGCTGCTTGGTGCGGCGGTTAGCCGATGAGGCGCACCCATTTACCACTCAATGCGTTGCGCGTGTTCGACGCGGCGTCGCGGCACCTCAATTTCACGCGCGCCGCCGACGAACTGGCGGTGACACCAGCTGCCGTGGGTCAGCAAATCCGCGCGCTGGAGGATGTGCTGGGCGTCGTCCTGTTTCGGCGCACGCCCAAGGGGCTGGAATTGACCGCAGAGGCCGAGGCAGGGCTAGAGGGACTTCGCGGTGGTTTCCTCAAGTTCGAGGAATCGGTGCTGGCGATGCGCGCAGGTCAATCGTCAAAATCGCTGACGATTGCCGCGCCGCGCGATGTCACCACACGCTGGCTTGTCCCCCGATTGGCTCGGGTGGCGGCGGCGGATCCAGAATTGCGTTTCCGTTTGATTGCGGCTGATCAACCGCTTGATTTTACCGAGGCCAATCTCGATCTGGCGATCCGTTGGGTTGCTGACGCAGGCGACCTCGAAGGCATGGCCATCGACGATGGCCTGATGGCCAACATCGCGCCAGCGGTTGCCCCCGGCCCCTTTACGATCTGTTGGGGTGACAGCAATGCGCGCGTCGACGATAGTATGGCGGCCATGCACGTCGGCGACGCGGGCCTGGCGATTGACGCGGTAGCGGGCGGATTGGGGCAAGCGCGCGTGCCCGCTCTCCTCGCTATACCTGACCTTGCGTTGGGTGCGATTGTCGAAAAGGATGCGCGAACTAAGGGTGCTGCCGCTTATTGGCTGGTTGCACCAACCCCGCAATGGCGTCAGAAGAAGGTTCGCGCGTTGGTTGCGGCGCTGTTGGGGGATTAGGCTAGGCGTCAATCACATCATCATCGACGCTAGCGGCATTGGCCTGGATGAATTGAAAGCGGTGCTCGGGGTTTTTACCCATCAAGCGATCAACAAGGTCGCGAACGCTCGCGCGTTCCTCATATTCTTGCGGTAATGTGACGCGCAGCATCGAACGCGTTGCGGGTGCCATCGTCGTTTCGCGGAGCTGCACGGGCATCATCTCGCCCAATCCTTTGAACCGTGACACCTCAACCTTTTTGCCTTTGAACAGCGTTGCTTCCAGCTCGATACGCTGTGCTTCGTCGCGGGCATAGGCGCTCTTATTGCCTGCACTCAGCCGATAGAGCGGCGGCTGCGCGAGATAAAGGTGCCCGCGCCGCACCACTTCGGGCATTTCTTGAAAGAAAAATGTCATCAGCAAAGTAGCTATATGCGCGCCATCGACATCAGCGTCCGTCATGATGACGATGCGTTCATAGCGCAGGCGGTCGGCGTCGCAATCCTTGCGCATCCCGCATCCCAGCGCGAGCGCGAGATCGGCAATCTCGCTATTGCCGCGTATTTTTTCCATGCTCGCCGACGCGACGTTGAGGATTTTGCCGCGTATGGGAAGGACCGCCTGCGTCTTGCGATCGCGCGCTTGCTTGGCGCTGCCGCCCGCGCTGTCGCCCTCGACGATAAAAATTTCAGTGCCTTTTGGGCCATTGTCCGCGCAATCTGTTAACTTGCCCGGCAACCGCAACTTACGCCCTGATGTTGCAGTTTTCCGTTTGACGTCGCGCTCCGCTTTACGCGCAAGGCGCTCGTCCATGCGGTCGATGACATAGCTGAGCAGCGCCTTTCCGCGCTCCATATTGGCGCTGAGGAAATGGTCGAAATGGTCGCGCATCGCTGTCTCGACGAGCCGTGTTGCTTCGGGTGATGTCAGGCGATCCTTGGTCTGGCTTTGAAATTGCGGCTCGCGGATGAACAGTGATAGCATCGTTTCGCAGCCGTTGAGCACATCATCACCGGTCAATTGGCTCGCGCGTTTTTGCCCGACCATCTCGCCAAAGCCGCGCAATCCCTTGGTCAGAGCGGCGCGTAGGCCTGCTTCGTGGCTGCCGCCATCGGGTGTGGGAATGGTGTTGCAATACCAGCTATAGCTGCCGTCGGACCATAATGGCCACGCGACCGCCCATTCGGCGCGGCCCATTTTCTCGCCATTGGGGCCATCGGGAAAATCCTGTGATCCGGTAAAGGCTTCGGTCGTCGCACATTCGCGGGTGCCGATTTGCTCGCGCAAATGGTCGGCGAGGCCGCCGGGGAATTGGAACACGGCTTCTTCGGGCGTGTCGTCGCCAATCAATTCTGCCGCGCATTTCCAGCGTATTTCAACGCCAGCAAACAGATAGGCTTTGGATCTTGCCAGGCGATAAAGGCGTTGCGGCTTGAACCGCGCATGGTCGCCGAAAATCTCTGCATCGGGGACAAAAGAGACAGCGGTTCCGCGCCGGTTCGGTGTGGCACCCAAAAGCTCGACTGGGCCAAGTGCCTTGCCACGCGCAAAACATTGGCGGAACAACTGCCTCGCCCGCGCCACCTCGACAATGGTTTCGCTCGACAGCGCGTTGACCACCGAAAGACCGACGCCGTGAAGCCCGCCCGATGTCGCATAGGCCTTGCCTTCAAACTTTCCGCCCGAATGTAGCGTAGTCATGATGACTTCGAGCGCGGATTTACCCGGAAACTTTGGGTGGGGGTCAACGGGGATGCCACGGCCATTGTCCGTGATTGTCAAACGGTTGCCAACATCGAGTGTCACCTCGATCCGGCTGGCGTGCCCCGCCACCGCCTCATCCATACTATTATCAAGCACTTCGGCTGCCAGATGGTGCAGCGCGCGTTCATCGGTGCCTCCGACATACATGCCCGGGCGCCGCCGGACGGGCTCAAGCCCTTCCAGCACCTCTATATCAGAAGCATCATAATCCTGCCCACCTTTGGGTAGAGCCGCGAACAAATCATCACTCATGGGAATGCTATAGGGGGGCAGGAGTCACCGGCGCAAGCGTGCAAGGCGTGTTTATCGCACGCGCGGTCCACCAAATGGCGGCGGCGGTGGCGGACGGCGTGTGCCACGCGGCAATTGTGCCTGAAATGCACGGCCGCAATGTTCGACGCAATATGGGTATCCGGGGTTGACCGCTGTTCCACAGAAATGGAAATCAGCCTCGCCGGGATGTCCCATCGGCCAGCGGCAGATTCGCTCATTCAAATCCAGCAAAGTCGTTTTGCCGGCAATATCGGCGCTGGGTTTGGCAGGCACGCGGCGGCGCGGTGGTGCAGGTGGAATAGGCGCTTGCTGGTCGCCCGGTCCTTGGCGGATGAAGCCGCCCGGGCCGATGGAAACCATCCTCGGTGCATCCGCTTTTACTATTAACGCCCCTGATTCGCTATATTGCGGCGGTGATGGCGGCGTCGCGGCAACATCGCGTGCAGGCGGTGCAGGGCGCGCTGCAACAGGCGGAGCAGCCGGCGCAGGGCGCGGTGCTGGGCGCGTTACAGCCACGGGGCGCGAAGGGCGCGCGGCCAATGGCTTAGGAGCGGCGCGTGCCGGTGCGGCGGGAGCCTCGTTGACGGCTTTAACGGGCGACGGACGGCCTTTCAGGTCAAGACGGTGCGCTTTGCCGATAACGGCATTGCGGCTAACCCCGCCCAATTGCTCAGCGATTTGGCTGGCGGTCAGCCCTTTTTCCCATAATTGCTTTAGGGTGTCGATCCGCTCGTCAGTCCAAACCATTGGCATTTGTTATTCCACATTCTCTCGTCGGCCTGCTCAAACAAAAGCAATGAGCCGGGTTATAACGCGCGCGCTTCGGCAAAGCCGACTTGCGTGTTGTTGGCGAAGCCGATAGGCGATTCGCGTATGAACGAACAGCCCCAAACCCAAGAAATTTCACGCAATGAAACGTTGCATGCAAGGCGCGCCTTCTCTGCGCCGGGTCTTGTTGTCATTAGCCGCGTTAATGGGGCAGGATTGTCCGCTCTCTATGTTAAGGAGGTGCGCCGTTTTTTCAAGGTGCAGACCCAAACGATTTGGGCCCCGGCCGTTACAACCTTACTCTATTTGGTCATTTTTTCGGTTGCCATGGGTTCATCAAGGCCGACAGTGCTTGGCATCGCCTTTCCAGATTTTCTGGCACCAGGCCTGATTGCGATGGCGATGCTCCAAAATAGCTTCGCCAACGCGTCATTTTCTCTGTTGGTGGGCAAGATACAAGGAACCATCGTCGATTATCTGATGCCGCCTTTGTCTGAACTTGAATTGCTGGGGGCGATGGTAGGGGCGGCGATTACGCGCGCACTGTGTGTTGGTTTTGCTATTTGGTTGGTCATGCTCGCTTGGCCAGGGGTTTCGGTCGGAATACAACATTTCTGGGCGGTTGCCGCATTTGGCCTGCTAGGCTCGTCAATGCTTGGATTTTTGGGCGTTTTAACCAGCATCTGGGCAGAGAAGTTTGACCATGCTGCGGCGATTGGCAATTTTGTAGTCGCCCCGCTCGCGCTTTTGTCGGGGACATTTTACTCGACTGACCGTTTAAGCCCGACATTTGCAACGATCAGCCATTTTAACCCGTTTTTCCACGCGATTTCCGGGTTTCGCTATGGCTTTATAGGGCATGCTGACGCGCCCCTGGGCATAGGATTGGGCGTGTTAGTTGCAGTCAATTTGGTGCTCGGAATTTCTTGCTACATGCTTTTGCGGAGCGGCTGGAAGCTAAAACCCTGAAGGTTTCAATGTCTGTGTCGCGCCATTAAGCCATATCGTCCATCGGCATAGTCTTCGAACATGCCGGCGATAGCGGGATGATCGACCGGACCGCCATCGCCGTCACCAACCAAATTTTGCTGGCTGACATAGGCGACATAGGAAGAGTCACCATTTTCGGCAAACAGGTGGTAAAAGGGCTGATCCTTAGTCGGTTTTATTTCGGCTGGGATCGCGTCATACCATTCGTCGCTATTGGCAAACGCAGGATCAATGTCAAAAACCACGCCGCGAAAATCGAACAGGCGGTGGCGAACCACATCGCCAACGCCAAATCGTGCAATGGCCGTGGCCGGGAATTGCGCTTTGCGCACAGCGTGCGAGGAAATGGAAATGCGCGTTTGCATCCCCCCTATTTAGGGAAGTGTAGTCGCATGGCAAGCCTTTGGAATGATTGCTTGGCAATCACCCTGGCTTTCGTTAAAGGCCCGCACCGACCAATGTCAGGCCGCGTGATTGCGGACGACACTTCTGCGGAGAGGTGGCTGAGAGGTCGAAAGCACCGCACTCGAAATGCGGCGTGGGCGCGAGCTCACCGTGGGTTCGAATCCCACCCTCTCCGCCAGTTTACGCCAAGACTTTGACTATCCGTGCTCGCCCAATTTGCGTTCCCATGCCAGCGCGTGGCCGACGATGGTGTCGAGGTCGTCCAGCTTTGGCGTCCAAGGCAGCGTCGCTAGGATCCGCGCATTATCCGCGATCAGCGCATCGGGATCGCCCGCGCGGCGTCCTTCCATATGCCTGACCAATGTCATATTGGTCACACGGTCCACGGCGTCGCACACTTCGCTGACCGAATAACCGCGACCATAGCCACAATTCATGATGTGATTCTGGTCGGGCTGGGCAATCAATTTTTCTAGTGCATGGACGTGCGCCGCCGCCAAGTCGCTGACATGGATATAGTCGCGCACCCCCGTGCCATCGGGCGTGTCGAAATCTGTGCCATAAATCGAAATTGAGTCGCGTTGGCCAATCGCGGCTTCAACCGCGACTTTGATGAGGTGCGTCGCGCCAGCGGTTGACTGTCCGCTGCGGCCCTGTGGGTCGGCACCCGCCACGTTGAAATAGCGCAAAGCGCAATAATTGATCGGGTGCGCAGCGGCCGTGTCGTGCAACATCGCCTCTGTCATCAGCTTTGACATGCCATAGGGATTGATAGGGCGCTGTGCCGTTTCTTCGTTCACAGGTATCTGGTCTGGGATGCCATAGGTCGCGGCGGTTGAGGAAAAGATGAAATGGCGCACACCGCCCGCCACCGCGCTTTCGAGCAGAGCGGCTGTAGCACATGTGTTGTTGCGATAATATTTGAGCGGATCGACGACCGATTCAGGGACGACAACCGACCCGGCAAAATGCATGATGGCACCGATACTGTGCTCATGGATGGCCGCGCCAACCGCCTTGCGATCGCCGACATTGGCGACCACCAGCGGCACATCCGCTGGGACCGCCCAGTCAAATCCGGTGACGAGATTGTCGATGACAACCACTGGCCAGCCCGCATCGCGCAGCGCCAGCACCGCGTGGCTGCCAATATAGCCGGCACCGCCTGTGACTAAGACTGCGCATTTCGCTGTGGCCATTCCATTTCCCCTCATGACGTCGCTGCGCCATAGCGGGAATTACGAATATGGGAACAGCTTATGTAATTGGTCGGGAAGAGAGGATTCGAACCTCCGGCCCCTGCCTCCCGAAGGCAGTGCTCTACCAGGCTGAGCTACTCCCCGACCGGACACTATAGACCCTTGTGGTCACCCTAGTGAGAGGCAGGCTGGCGATATAGAAAGCGCCATGGACCTATGCAAGTGTCAAATATAGCCGCGCTCTGCCATGCTGACACAAGTGTCATCGTAAAAAATGAGGTGGTCGAGGAGCCGCACGCCCGCCAGCCGCGCCAGCCTCCCTATCCGCTGTGTGGCTAGAATGTCGGCACGCGACGGCTCGGCATCGCCGATAACGTGGCTATGGGCCATGATGATACTGGCTGTTGCCGAAGGGGCGAGGGCTTGGCGAACGGCGTTGATGACGCCATTAACGCGCGTCTGGTTTCCTCTCGCCTCAGCAAATGCCGTCAAACATCCTCTCTCGTCTAAGCCCGCTATGGCAAGGCGTTCGCTACGTCTATCATTTAGAAATAGGGTGAATAGGCCGATCAACGCGTCATGCGGCCAATTGTCCTGGGCCGATGCGGTTGCCGTTTTCATATTAGCTGGAAGGATCAGGATCGTCATCTAAGCGACGATTGCGTGTTGCGAAGGGAATGCAAGCGCAACATTCGCCATATCGGATACCATTTCGGACTGACGTTAAAACAACCAAGCCGCTTGGCAAGCAGGGCGATTTGGCTATGGTCGCCGCCATGAGCAAAGCCGCCGCCGCCGACCCCCATTATGAAGACCAATATCTGGCGCTGATGGCCCGCGTGTGGGAACAGGGCGATGAGCGTGTAGACCGCACCGGCGTTGGCACGCGTAGCCTGTTCGGCGAACAATTGCGCTTTGACTTATCCGGTGGTCGTGTTCCGCTGCTGACCACCAAGCGGGTTTTTTGGAAGGCTGCAGCGCGAGAGATGCTGTGGTTTTTGTCGGGAGATCGCAATATCCGCGCGTTGGTGGCGCAGGGCGTCCATATCTGGACCGATTGGCCGCTCGACCATTATCGCCGCGAAACGGGTGAGGCTGTCGACCGCGATGCGTTTGAGGCGCGGATCATTGCCGACGATGATTTTGCCCGAAAATGGGGCGACCTTGGCCCAGTCTATGGGGCGCAGTGGCGGCACTGGCCGCGTTATGAGCCGCAAGGGGAGGGGCTGTTCACCCGCGACCCCGACGGCATCGACCAATTGAGCGCGCTGGTTACTTCGCTGCGCACCAACCCCGCATCGCGCCGGCACATCTTTACCGGCTGGAATGTCGCCGAATTGGACCAAATGGCACTGCCGCCGTGCCACATGACCTATCAATTTCATGTGACGGGCGATGGGCAATTGTCGTGCATGCTGTTTCAGCGCTCGTGCGACGTCGCGCTTGGGCTGCCGTTCAACCTGTTTGGCGCGGCGATGGTGACGGCGATGCTGGCGCAGCAGACGGGCTTGACCCCGCGCGAGCTGATCTGGAGCGGCGGCGATGTGCACCTCTATCGCAACCATGCGGATCTGGTGTGCGAGCAATTGACGCGAACACCATCGGGCGACCCACGGCTCGATCTGGTCCGCAAACCCGACAGTCTGTTTGATTACAGCATAGATGACTTTATCGTGCGGGATTATTTGCCGCAGGGACATATTAGTGCGCCCGTGGCGGTGTAAGCGCACTTGCGGCTCGCGTTGAAATATAATAACATTCTTTGGAAATAATATACGCTTGACTGGTTGAAAGGGAGTGGGCGATGCCCGACGCACATGTCCGCAGCACGGACAATTTGCCGCCGCTGACGCTGCATGTTCCCGAACCGCGCTTTCGCCCTGGCGACACGGCGGATTTTTCGAACATCGACGTGCCCGCTGCGGGGACCATGTCTCGCCCGGACATAGCCACAAAACCAGCCGCCATGCGCGATCATGCCTATGGACTGGTACGTGTGCTCGATGAACAGAGCCGCGCGGTTGGCGCTTGGGATCCGCATTTATCGCCCGATCGTTTACGGACCATGCTGCGCTATATGATGACACTGCGCGCGTTCGACGACCGCATGTTCCGTGCCCAGCGCCAGGGCAAGACCAGTTTTTACATGAAATCGACGGGGGAAGAAGCGGTGTCGGTCGCCGCGACAATGGCGCTGTATCGCGACGATATGTGTTTTCCCAGCTATCGCCAGCAAGGCATTCTTATCGCCCGCGAATATCCGATGGTTGATATGATGAACCAGATATATTCGAACCGTGGCGATGCCCTCAAAGGGCGGCAATTGCCGATCATGTATTCAAGCAAGGCGTTTGGCTTTTTTTCGGTGTCGGGCAATTTGGCGACCCAATATCCACAGGCCGTGGGCTGGGCGATGGCGAGCGCGGCCAAGGGCGACAGCCGTATTGCCGCCGTATGGTGCGGCGAAGGATCGACAGCAGAGGGCGATTTCCACAGCGCGATGACCTTTGCCGCCGTGTATAACGCGCCAGTCATCATGAACATCGTCAACAACCAGTGGGCGATCTCCAGCTTTTCTGGCTTTGCGGGCGGAGAGCGCACCACTTTTGCCGCGCGTGCTGTGGGCTATGGTATTGCAGGACTTCGTATCGACGGTAACGATCCGCTGGCGGTGTTTGCGGCAACACAATGGGCGGCGGATCGTGCGCGGACCAACAATGGCCCAACTTTGATCGAACATTTCACCTATCGCGCTGAGGGGCACAGCACCTCCGATGACCCCAACGCCTATCGCGCACGCGAAGAATATGCCGCTTGGCCGCTGGGCGATCCCGTATTGCGGCTGCGCGATCATTTGATTGCACTGGGTGAATGGGATGCGGCACGTCACGACACCTTGGCCAAAGAGTTAACAGATCATGTTAAATCTATCCAAAAAGAGTCTGAAAAAAATGGCGTTTTAGGGCATGGGATGCACCAGCCATTTGAATCGATGTTCGAGGATGTGTTCGAACATCTGCCCGCGCATTTGGCCGAACAGCGCGACCAGATGCTCGCCGAGCAGCATCGCAAATTCGGTGCGACGTGGGAGCCATCGTGATGAGCGCGGCAACAGCACCGACTGGCGAGGCCGCGCCGCGTCGCCTCAATATGATCGAGGCGATCAACGAAGCGATGGACGTGATGTTGGCGCGCGATCCGAATGTGGTCGTGATGGGCGAAGATGTCGGCTATTTCGGCGGGGTATTCCGCGCGACGGCGGGCCTACAGGTCAAGCATGGCAAGACGCGGGTGTTCGACACGCCGATCACCGAATGCGGGATTATCGGCGTCGCGGTCGGCATGGGGGCTTATGGCCTGCGTCCGGTGCCCGAAATCCAGTTTGCCGATTATATTTACCCCGCGCTCGACCAATTGGTGAGCGAAGCGGCGCGGCTGCGCTATCGCAGCGCGGGGGATTTCATCGCGCCGATGACGGTGCGCTCGCCCTTTGGCGGCGGCATATTTGGCGGACAGACGCACAGTCAAAGCCCGGAGGGGATTTTCACCCATGTGTCCGGCATTAAAACCGTCATTCCCGCGACCCCTTATGATGCCAAGGGGCTGTTGATCGCGGCGATTGAGGATAATGATCCGACGATCTTTTTTGAACCCAAGCGCATCTATAACGGTCCCTTTTCAGGCTATTATGACCGCCCGGTCGAACCATGGGCCAAGCATGCAGGCAGCGAAGTGCCCGAAGGCTATTACCGTGTCGAGCTTGGCAAAGCGCGCACCGTGCGGGTGGGAGAGGCGATGACCATCCTTGCCTATGGCACGATGGTTCATGTGGTTGAAACGATGGTTGCCGAAACCGGGGTTGATGCAGAGGTTATCGACCTTCGCACGCTGGTTCCGCTCGACATCGCGGCGATAGAAGCGTCGGTTAAAAAGACCGGGCGGTGCATGATCGTCCACGAAGCGACGCGGACATCGGGCTTTGGCGCCGAACTTGCCGCACAGGTGCAGGAACGCTGTTTCTATCACCTTGAAGCGCCGATCGAACGCGTGACCGGGTTCGACACGCCCTATCCCCACAGCCTTGAATGGGCCTATTTCCCAGGGCCCGTGCGGATTATTACCGCGATTGAAAAACTCATGAGGACCTGATCCATGGCACGCTTTATCTATCGTTTGCCCGATATTGGCGAAGGCATCGCCGAGGCGGAGATTGTCGCGCTCCACGTGGCGGTGGGGGACCGTGTCGAGGAAGATCAACAGGTCGCCGACATGATGACCGACAAGGCGACGGTAGAGATGGAATCACCTGTTTCGGGCATTGTCCTTGAAATTGGCGGCGGTGAGGGCGACGTCATCGCCATCGGTTCGACGCTGATGGTGATTGAAACCGATGCGGCGGCGGAGACCACACAGCCGACGGCAGCACCGAAGGTTGGAGAAATTCCCCTCAAAACTCGTCATGCTGAACTTGATTCAGCATCCATCATGCCTGCGCATACTGAGTTGAAAGATCAGGCATTGACCCTGAACCAAGTTCAAGGTGACGATGCTGATACGCTGCGAGACGTCACCCGCCATGCCCTCGCATCACCCGCCGTGCGTGACCGAGCGAGCAACCTTGGGATAGATTTAGCCGAAGTGAAACCGTCATCCGATGGCCGTATCCGCCATGCCGATTTGGACGCGTTTCTGCGCTATAACAGCGCTATGGGCTATGCGGCCCCCGCCCCTGCGCGCCCTGATGAAAGTGTGCGCGTTATTGGCATGCGCCGCCGCATCGCCGAAAATATGGCGGCGTCAAAACGCGCCATCCCGCATTTCACCTATGTTGAGGAGATTGAGGTCACAGCGCTAGAAGCACTGCGTGCCGACCTTAACGCCAATAGAGGAGGTCGCCCCAAGCTGACAATGCTGCCGCTGTTGATCGCCGCCATTTGCCGCACGGTGCCCGGATTCCCGATGATCAACGCGCGTTATGACGACGAAGCCGGTGTGGTGACGCGGCACGGCGCGGTGCATCTGGGCATGGCGACCCAAACCGACGCAGGGTTGATGGTTCCTGTTATTCGCGATGCGCAAGTGTTGAACATTTGGCAATTAGCAAATGAAATCAGTAGATTGGCAGATGTTGCTCGCAATGGTAGCGCAAAGAGCGAGGAGCTGTCAGGCTCGACATTGACCATAACCTCGCTTGGCCCTCTGGGTGGTATCGCCACCACTCCAGTCATCAACCGCCCCGAAGTGGCGATTATCGGCCCGAACAAAATTGTCGAACGCCCCGTGTTTGACCACGACGCCACAGGCGCGCAAATCATCCGCCGTGCCAAATTGATGAACCTGTCTATCAGCTGCGATCACCGTGTTGTCGATGGTTTTGACGCGGCCAGTTTTGTTCAAGCCCTCAAAAAGCTACTCGAAACACCCGTGCTGTTATTCGCGGATTGACGTCAGCGGACTGGGCTTTCCTACAACCTGTTCGACATGGTAAGATGCGCACTCGGCTCTTTGAACTTGTTAATCGGCATCACCCATCGGTGCTCCGGATATAGTCCGGAGCGCTGGCAATCAGGTGCACCGCTTATACGCGTGGAAGATCTTTCCGCCTCTTGTGCTCCGGCGCAGGCCGGAGCGCTGGCAGGCAAGGACGGTCCTTGATACCCACCGCTCCGGCCGCGCCGGAGCACAGTATCTTTCGCTTCTTTGCGTCTCCACGTCTCTGCGCGAACTATCATCCTTCGTCATTGCGAGGAGGGCCTTGGCCCGACGCGGCAATCCAGCTCCCAGCCTTCTGGATTGCCGCGCCGCCTGACGGCGGCTTGCAATGACGATGGTGGATGGCGAA
>JBBTFY010000061.1:0-9294 GCA_038041635.1 Pseudomonadota bacterium | reverse complement strand
ACCCGCGACCTCCGGCGTGACAGGCCGGCGCTCTAACCAACTGAGCTACACCCGCATAGGTGATTTCCCCTTCCCTTAGCGGAGCCGCTAGCGGGATGTGGAGCAGGGCCGATATGGGCAAGCCCCACTTAAGTCAACCTTGTGTTGCTATTCCTTCAGAATATTTCGTCTGATCACCATGATCATGGGTGCGCACCGACTGAAAAATGGTCTGGATGATAATAAGCAATGGCACCGCAAGGAACGCGCCGGGCGCGCCCCATATCCATCCCCATAAGCTGAGCGAAACAAGGATGAGCAACGGGTTGATGGTCAATCTGCGTCCCAAAATCAACGGTGTGACAAAATTGGCCTCGACCAGATGCAGCCCCACCTGAATCGATGCGGGCAGCAATGCCAACGGAACATTGTCGAAACTCATCAAGCCGCCCATGGCCAACAACAGTGCGGCAATGATCGGCCCGACATAGGGGACAAAATTGCATAACGCGACGATGCCACCCCACATCAGCGGCGACGGCATGCCCAAAACCCACAAGAAAAACGCTACCGCCAACCCCAACATGACGTTGATGAACACAATCGTCGTCATATAGGCCGATGTGGCCTCAACCACTGTGCGGATGGTCCGCGACGTCTGTAAAGCACTGTCGTAGCTGCCACGGCTGCGAATGGTGGAACGGCGCAGGCGCGTCCACCCCGACAGGAAGAAAAAGATGAACAAAATGGCGAAAAATGTCTGGATTGCTGCGGCTGGCGCGCTGCCTGTCAGATAGTCCAGCACCGACCGTGGCGTTTCGACCGCCATGGCTTGTGCCTGTGCAGCCGTGTTGGTTGCAAACACTTGGATCGCATCATCAACAAACCGTTGCAGGTTGGCGTAGAAGTCAATGAGCGGGGACAGATTCTCCCGTATTCGCGGCAATCGTTCGGGCAGGCGGATAAACCAGTCGCTGGCAGGGAAAACAATCACCGCCAGCGCGCCGTTGATAACCAGAACAAAACCGATAACGCATAGGAACGCAGCCAAAGGCGACGGAACTCCGCGCCTTTCCAGCCATTCCAGCGCTGGAACCAGTATGATTGCAATAACGAGTGCGGCTGTCAGCGGCAGAAAAAACTCGGCGCCAGCGATCAATGCGAACGGCATCCCGATAACGAGAGCCGAGAGCAATATGTAAACGATCAGCCGCAAAGGGTCGCTGCCGAACACGGGACGAAAGGGCTGGGGTCGGTCGTTGCGGTTCATTGCTGCTGTATGACAGGCGATTGCGTCGGCGTCACTATCTGAAGTCGCGTGGCACAGTCCGCATGGGGGTGCTTAACGGTTTATTTGCCATTTTCGGTCACAAGGGCCGCGAAGTCACAGGTGGCAAGGACCAGTATGCCCAACATATCAACCAGTTCGCGCGATTTTCGCGCCCCGCTTGCAGCAATTATTGCCGGGTTCGCCGTGCTTGCGCCACAAACGGCGTTGGCAACAGGAACACGCGCAGGCACTTCAATCGACAACACAGCCAGCGCGACTTATGATCCGGGCAGCGGCCCCGTCACCGTCAATTCCAATACACACAGTATGAAAGTCGATGAACTGATCGACACGACTGTTGCATGGAGCGACAGCGCGGATGTCGTAACAACGGCAAATGCGACATCGCAAATCCTGAAATATCAAGTCACCAACACGGGCAACGGGGTCGAGGCATTTGGCCTGTCGAGCGTCGCCAATATTGGCGGGGATCAATATGACCCAAATGTCACGGCGATCTATATCGACGATGGCGACGGCGTTTTTGAGCTCGGGCAAGACACGCTTTATGCCGCCGGAACGAATGACCCGACGCTAAACCCTGATCAAAGCATCGCGATTTTTGTCGTTTCGACCACGCCGGGCACTGTCGTTGATGGTAATCGCGGCGGTGTCCGCCTCGTCAGCGCATCAAAAACTGGCACTGGCGCACCTGGCACCAGCTTTGCCGGAGCGGGCGAAGGCGGTGGCAATGCTGTGCTCGGCACCACCGGCGGTGATGGCCAGAATGACGGGTTTTACATCGTGTCATCGGCTAGCATCCTTTTAGCCAAATCAGCCGTCATTGCCGACCCTTTTGGCGGAACATCGTCCGTCCCCGGGGCGCGCATCACCTACACCATTGTCGCGACGACATCGGGTTCAGGCACTTTGAACAGCCTGAACATCAACGACGCCGTGCCAAGCGGCACGACCTATGTGCCGGGCAGCATCACATTTGGCGGCTTGACACTTACAGATGCCGCTGACGCCGACGCAGGCAGTTTTGCCAGCAGCAGCATTGCGGTTTCGTTGGGCAACTTGCCCGGCGGTCAGACCCGCACCGTCACCTTTCAAGTCATAATCAATTGAGGAGCATCGCCATGATCCGCACCTTTTCCGCACTTTTTACCGCAATGATGATCGCCAGCCCGGCACTGGCCCAAAGCGCCAATGCCGTGTCGCTCAACAGCGATGTCATGGTCGAACGGACCACGACGGATGCTGATGGCCGCAGCCAAGTCACGTTGGAAGAGCCGCGCGTCGTCGTGCCCGGCGATCACCTCGTTTTCGTGCTGCGTTACCGCAATAACGGCGCTCAGCCCGCTGGCGCTTTCGTTGTGACCAACCCGCTTCCTGCCGCCGTCGCCTTTCAAGGCACGACAGATACATCGGCAAGTTTTTCGGTCGATGGCGGTCGTAACTGGGGCACCATTAGCTCTCTTGAAATCAACAATTCGGACGGAAGTAAACGTCCCGCACGCGCCGAGGATGTGACCCACATCCGCTGGGCGTTCGCACAACCCATTCCGGCAGGACAAGCCGGTCGTCTGATGTTCCGTGGCATCGTTCGATAATCTCACTTTCACGGATCGCATCGCTGCCAGCGATTTTTGGTAGCAAAAATATGCCCTAAGGAGCACAGCAATGACCAGTAAGCTGTATCACCTCGGGTCTTGCAGCGTCGTTGCGCTCGCCATTGTCGGTTCTGTACCGGCGATGGCTGGCGGCACGTTGGCGGGATCCACAGTGACCAACACGGCGTCGGTGACCTATCAGGTCGGCGGCGTCGCACAAACACCGCCAACTCCCGCAACCAATGTGTTCACAGTTGACCGCAAGGTCAACCTGACCGTTGCCGAAAGCGGCGCAGCAACGACGACTGTCGTTCCGGGCCAAAGCGGCGCGGTGACGACATTTACGTTGCAGAACACGTCAAACGCAGTGCTCGACTTTGCACTTTCCGCCACCCAGACTGTGGGCGGCGTGGCGGCGCATGGCGGAACCGATACTTTTGATGTCACGGCCCCTTCTGTCTTTCGTGACACCAACGGCAACGGCACCTATGAAGCCGGCACCGATACCGCCGTCACCTTTATCGACGAACTGGCTATCGACGCATCTGTAACATTGTTCGTCGTCGCCAACGTCCCGCTAGGGCTGGCGACAGGTGCCGTTGCCGAAGTCAATCTTGTGGCAACGGGCCGCGAAGGCGGAACCGCCGCATCACAAGGTGCGGCGCTGACCGAAACCGCTGGTGCAAATACCGCTGGCATGGACACAGTGTTTGCCGATGCTGCTGGCGTCACCGACGCTGCTCGTGATGCTTCGCACAGCGACGATGATGACTATACCGTTTCAACAGCGACATTAACGCTGTCGAAAACGGCTACGGTCATTAGCGATCCCGTCAACGGAGCAACAAACCCGAAACTGATCCCGGGCGCGGTTGTCGAATATTGTATCGCTGTCGCCAATGCGGCGGGCGGTGCATCGGCGACTTCGGTGGCGGTCAGCGACGTTGTTCCAGCACAGGTGACGTTCACCGCCGGGTCAATCCTGATTAACGGAACGACGACAGGCGTAACCTGCAACACCGACGGTGTTGCTGGCGGCAGCTTTGCGGCCGGAACCGTTTCGGGAACGCTCGCATCGGTAGCAGCGGGTGCTTCGCGCACGCTTGTTTTCCGCGCAACTGTGAACTGACGATAGCTGTGATGGGTGGCGTGCCGTTTTCGGGCGGCCTCCACCCATCGCGCTTTCGCGAATATTTGCGTTAACCATGATCCACTGGAGCAAAACTCTGATCGGCTTCGCAGTCGGCACCGCCTCGGCATTAATGCCAAGCGGAACCAAGGCGCGCGTGATCAGCAATGTTGCTCAAGCGAATTGGGATTCTTCGACTGGGCAGCGCAGTGTTAGCTCGAATCAGGTCGATATCGCTGTTGATAGTGTGCCAACGCCAATCCAGACGATGATTTATGCCATAAACCCGCCGGGTTCCGGCCAACAAAGCCAAATAGACAGCAGCGGGTGCCGCGTGACCGGGCAAGGCACATCCGGTGTATTCCAGCCGCCACCGAGCAGTCCCGGCGCACTTATATCATTAACGCCAGCCAATGAATTTACCGCCGGACAACCGGTGGCCTTTGGCATTTCGTCCGTTGCCGATAATTTGAGCGCGACCACCCGCGACACTATCGAAGTGACGATACGAACCGCCTTGGGCGATGAAGAACGGCTCACATTACTTGAAGACGCAGTCAATAGCGGCTTTTTTGTCGGGTATTTGCCCACTGTACGAATGCCACCTGCTTTAGTACAGGGCGATTGTCGCCTATCGGTTGCGGCGGGCAGCCCGATCCGCCTCTCGCTCTATCGCCAAGGAGTGCCAGACCCGCTCGCCAGCGCTATCGTCAGTTTTCTGGTCGATCCGTTCGGCGTCGTGTTCGACAGCGGCGACGGTTCGCCAGTCGCGGGCGCGCGCGTGACGCTCATTAACGACGCGACGGGGCTTCCGGCACAGGTTTTCGGCGATGATGGCGTGTCTGCCTATCCCAGCGCTGTTGTCACGGGCTCTACCATCACCGATTCTGGCGGGCAAAGCTATATTTTCCCCGTTGGCGACTATCGTTTCCCTTTTGTGGCACCGGGGATATACCGTGTGGTGGTTCAGCCGCCCGACCCCTATCGCTGGCCGTCGACCGTGAGCATAGCCGACCTTGCCTCGTTCCGCAGGAGTGATAATGGCGCACCATATACGCTCGGCACGTTCAGTTATGGCGCAGCATTTCAACTGGTTACACCAGCACCCGTGCGCGTGGACATACCCGTTGATCGCCCCAATGCGGCCTTAAGCGTCACAAAGATCGCGAGCACAGCAGAGGCTGTGCCGGGACAGGCGGTGCAGTATCGCATCGAGGTGCGCAACGGTGACGCACGGCGCGCGACGGGCGCGATAACACTGACTGATGACTTGCCACGTGCGGTTCACCTGCGCGCGACGACGATGCGCTATAATGGACAGCCTCTGGTGCCTATAGTCACGAGCGATGGGCGTCAATTTACCGTCACCCTGCCCGCGCTTGCGCCCGCAACCAGCGGCATCTTGACGTATTTAGCAGACATTAGGCCAGATTCTGCGCCTGGTGATGCCATAAACCTTGCCATCGCGCGCGACAATCGTGGGTCGGTGTCAAACACCGGCGAAGCCAATATCCGCATTCACCGCGATACTTTGGGCGACCGGATGACCATCATTGGGCGCGTCACCAATGGTGGCTGTGCTGTCAATCCTGATACGGCTATCGGCATAGGCGGCGTCCGGGTGATGATGCAGGATGGCAGTTTTGCGATCACCGATGGCGATGGGCGTTACCATTTCGAGGGGGTTCGCCCCGGCATGCATGTCGTGCAAATTGACCCGTCTTCGCTCCCCCCAGCGCACGTAGCGCTCGATTGCGCGCGTAATTCGCGTAGCGCTGGCAGTGCTATTTCGCGCTTTGTCGATGGCCATGGTGGCGATTTACGCCGTGCAGATTTTCACGCCGCGCCCGTCACGTCCGAAGAGGTGCCAGCCGACGCTGCGCCCGAAACTATCGAGCGGGTACAGGCACCAGATCGCCCACTTGTGGCCGATGATGTGGCTGTTGCTGGCGGTGCTACTGACTTTTTCGCCGGGCAAAGCGCTGGCATTGATTGGGTGTTTCCAGCGCCCGAATATAACCCCCGCAACCCGTCAACCCGCATCGCAATCAAGCTACTGACCGGACAGTCGGTGCAGCTTTCACTCGATGGCGTCGCGGTCAACCCGCTGAACTTTGACGGATCGGAAACTTCAGGCGATGGCAGCTTCAAAATCAGCGTCTGGCGGGGTGTCGAAATCCACGAAGGCGCAAATCGCTTCACCGCACGCGTGACCAATGCGGACGGCAGCGTAGCAGCGGAGCTTGAGCGCACCGTCAATCTATCCGGTGGGCCATTGGCTGTGGCCATGGTCCCCGAACTGTCAATGCCAATTGCCGATGGCCTCAACCGCCCCGTCATCGCCGTGCGCCTGACCGACCGCAATGGCCGCCCCATCCGCCAAGGTGTGGTCGGTGATTTTGCCGTAGAGCCGCCGCACCGCGCCGCTTTGGATGTCGATACCGAACAAGACCGTCAGCTGTCCGGGTTGGACCGTGGGCGCACCACGTGGCGCGTTGAGGGCGATGACGGCATTGCCTATATCGAACTGCAACCGACTACTGCGTCGGGCACAGCACGGCTGAGCTTTACCTTTCGTGATGACGAAGTCGTGCGGCAGCAACAGCTCGACATTTGGCTTAACCCCGGAAACCGCCCCTGGACCGTCGTCGGTTTTGCCGCTGGAACCGTGGGGTACAACACGCTCGACGACCGGATGGAGCCAGTAGCGGAGACGCTTGCCACCGACAATGTCGATGGTCGCATTGCGCTCTATGCCAAGGGACGGATTAGCGGACAGTGGCTGATGACGCTCGCCTATGACAGCGACCATGAGACGGATGAGGCGCGTTTCGGCGGGGTTATCGACCCGCGTGCCTATTACACCATTTATGCCGACCGCGCCGACCATGGGTTTGACGCAGCATCGGTGCGCAATCTGTATCTGCGGCTGGAGCGCCCGCAGTTTTACGCGCTGTTCGGGGATTTCGATACGGGGATCAACGAGCCGGAACTGGCCCGTTATCAACGCGCGATGAACGGAGCGAAAGCCGAATATCGCGGTCCGCAAATTGCCGCCACCGCCTTTGTCGCCGACACGCCTTATCGCCATCGGCGTGACGAGTTACAAGGCAACGGGCTCAGCGGTCCTTATCAGCTTGGTGCGCGCGATGTGCTTGCCAATAGCGAACGGGTCATCGTCGAAACACGCGATCGGTTGCGTTCGGACATCGTGGTTTCAAGCCGCACGCTGAGCCGCCATATCGACTATGACATAGACTATTTCGCGGGGACGCTGCGGTTCCGTGAGCCGATATTGAGCCGCGATTCCGGCCTCAACCCGCAATTCATCATCGCCGATTATGAGGTTGCCGGCGTGGGGCAGCGCGTGCTCAACGCGGGTGGCCGCGCCAGCTGGAGCAGTGACAATGGCGCGGTGCGCATCGGCGGCACCTTCATCCACGACGAAAGCGACGTGGTGAGAACCAATTTAGGCGGGGTCGATGTGCGGTTCCGGCCCGATGCCAGCACCGAAATACGCGCCGAGTTTGCGATGAGCGATAGCAATAGCGCCAGCGCAGCTGGGACAAGCCGTGCGTATGGCTGGTTGATCGAGGCGGAGCATCACGGCCGCAATTTCGACATGCTGGCCTATGCCCGCGAACGGCGGGCCGGTTTCGGCGTCGGGCAGCTATCCACAGCGGGGGAATCGAGCCGCCGCGTCGGCTTTGACGGCAAACTGCGCCTATCGCACGGCCTGTCTCTGTTGGCGTCGGCATGGCAGGAGGATTATCTGGCCCGCAATGCCCGCCGCCACGCCGCGCGGATGCTGGCCGAATGGCAGTCGCAGAATAGCACGCTGCGCGCGGGCCTGACCTATGCCGAGGACCATTTGTCCACGGGCGAGCGCAATCGTTCGACCATCGCCCAATTTGGCGGGGCACAGCGGCTGTTCAACCAGCGCCTTGAATTAACTGCTCAAACCGAGTTCGCCTTGGGCGGGCAGAATGACAGCGTCGATTTCCCCGCCCGGCACAGCATCGGCGCGCGTCTCAATGTGTCGCCGACGGTGGCGCTGGTTGCCAATCACGAAATCACCAGCGGCGGCACAGTGGACGCCCGCACAACGCGTATAGGCTTTGACATCCAGCCTTGGGCCGGTGCCCGCGCCAACCTGTCGGGTGCCAACCAGCATCTGGGCGAGTTTGGCCCACGCAGCTTTGCCGCTTATGGCCTGACGCAATCGCTGGCGATAAACGAGCATGTCACGGTCGATGCGACATTGGATGGGCAGCGGACCTTGGGTGGTATCCGCGTGGCCGACGTGCTTGACCCCGCGCATCCTGTGGCATCGGGTGGTTTCCTCGATGGCAGCGGATCGTTGACCGAAGACTTTATGGCGATGACCGCTGGCGCAACCTATCGCACCGAGGATTGGAGCATCGCGCTGCGCGGCGAGTATCGCGATGGCGAAATCGTCAACCGCACCGGCTTCACGCTGGGCGGCATCCGCCGGATCGGCGATGGCCGTGCCTTTGGCGGACTGTTCAGCTGGACCCGCGCCACCAGCAGCATCGCCGCGTCAACCGAAACGATGGCGGCGGAGCTAAGCTGGGCGCACCGCCCTTCGAACAGCCGCTGGAGCGCGCTCGACAAGCTGGAGTTCCGGCTAGACGATGTGCGCGGCGCGGTGGCCGGACAGCCCGGACCCATTGGCGGCCCCGCCCTCACCGTCTCGGGCGATGTCCGCTCTCGCCGCGTCGTCAACAGCCTGGCGGTCAATTTCACACCACTACGGCAGAGCGATGGCCTGTGGCGCGAAGCGGGCGAATATAGCCTGTTCTGGGGTGTTCGCTATGCCAGTGACCGTTTCGGAGCCGATGATGTTGCGGGCTGGTCAACTGTGGTCGGGGGTGACATTCGCTTTGATTTGCGCGAAATGGTTGGGGTTGGTGTTTCTGCCAATGCCCGCGTTGGCACCAATGCGCGAACCACGGCGTGGAGCGTCGGCCCGCAAGTCGTGATAAGCCCAATGGATAATGCCAATATCATCATCGGTTATAATTTCGGTGGTTTCAGCGACCGCGATTTCGAAGCGAATCGCTATAGCCGCAGCGGCATCTATGCGACGTTCCGGTTGAAGTTCGACCAAACGAGCCTCAGCCGGTTGGGGTTGTAAATAGCGATTCCCTTATACCCGTAGCTTTGTTCCAAAAGCCTCCAAAGTTGACAAAGTTGACACCAAGAACGGGGTTGCTCGCGCGGGTTTGGTTGATACAACGCGCGGGGGAAACAACGGCCGCCTGCGGGTTACAGAGGTG
>JBBTFY010000060.1:0-25212 GCA_038041635.1 Pseudomonadota bacterium | reverse complement strand
CAGCCGGGCGGGGTGCCGCAATTAGTGCTGGGCGACAGGCATGGGCTAACAGCCTCGTCGCAACTGGTTGATAGATTGATGGCGGTGGGCGAAGGGATGGGGTTAAGCGTCGCGCGTAATGCCCCCTATGCCGGCGCGCATACGATACAGTGGCATGCGTCGCGGACGCGGCGGATAGAGGCGGTGCAGGTCGAGATTGACCGTTCGCTCTACCTCGATGCGGCGATGGAGCCCGCGTCAGACGGTGTGCGGGCAATGACTCTGCTTGTCGAGCGCATAGCCTCTGCCTCGGATGACTATGTCCAAAGCTTGGCTGACTATGCTCAGGCCGCTGAGTGAATAAAAAACCGCCCCGTGTGCAAATCGACACGGGGCGGTCAGGGTCCAGGGAGGAGACACCGCAAGCGATGCCGTCACCCAGCCGGAAAAGGGGGGGAACCGGCGGTGGGTAACATCCTCAAGATAGGCGCATGCAAAGCGGGTTTCAAGAACCCTTTTTGCAAAATCGTTCAGGCCGTTGGCAGCGGCACTTCGTTGAGTTCGGCTGTCTGTTGGGGCACCTTACCCTGTTGCATTTGCTCGCCGAAAATCTCGCGCATCAATTGCATCGAAAACAGGTGGGCATAGAGCAATGGCAGCATGCCCGATTGCGAAATCTTGCGCAGGCTATCGCCGCGCAGGTCGCGCAACTTCTCTTCGTCAATCATGCGGAAGCCACGGTAAATATAGGGATTTTCGTTGCTTTCTGTCTGAATGGCAACTTCGCCGTCCATCAGGATGTCGAGCTTGTTCAGCTCATCCATGAACGCCTGTGTGCGCGCGCCGGCTTCTTCGAACTGGCGGCAGAACTCAAGAATGTCGGTCGTTGCTTTGCTCGGCTGGTCGCCATCAAACAGCGCCATGCTGCCCTTGCCGCCGCCCGCGCCAAGGCCCGGTGCCGTGGGGTCAAAGCATAGCGACAATTCATCACCGTCAGGACGCAATTTGGCGAGCAGGAACGGGTAACGCCGCACATAAGCGGGGACATAAACCGGCTTGGCCAGTTTGCCGTCGGGCTCGACAAAGACATTGACGCCCTCGTTCAGGCCCATCAGCGCCAGCGGCACCGACTGTTCACCCGACGAAAAGACGATCGGGAAAAAACGCCCCGCCATAATGAACTCGTCAACCGTCACAGGGACAGCGTGGGTGTTGGCCAGGAATGGCGCGGTTTCCTGTGTCGTGATCGACCAATCGGCATGTTGCCCAGCAGACAAGGGCACAAGGTCGTTAAAGAAAAGGGGCAGGTTGGGCACAGTGGCCATCGGCTATACTCCGGTGCGATAAAGCGATTGCGATGAGGCCGCGTCGCAGCCCTTAGCGAAGTTGCGCCTTTATTGAGTCATTGACGCTTGTGCAAGGCGTCCCGTGCAAGTCAGGGGATGAGCACGCCTGGGTTGAGTAGCCCGCGAGGGTCCAGCGCCGATTTGACGGCGTTCAGGATGGACAGTCGCACGGGATCGCCAAGCTCAGCCAGCACATCGCGCTTGATACGGCCGATGCCATGTTCGGCGCTGATCGACCCACCCATTGCCACCGCAGCCGCATAGACGATGTGGCTAGCGCCCTTGCCATGCTCGGCAATCCACGCATTTGCATCTGTGCCGATTGGTGGTCGGAAATGGAAATGGACATTGCCGTCGCCCAAATGGCCAAAGGCTAGGCTGGTTGCGCCGGGGAACGACGCCGCGATCTGGTGCGGCACCGCGTCGATATAATCGGGCATCCGGTCAACCGGGACGCTTATGTCATGTTGTATAGCGGGGCCGACCGCACGTTCGCCCTCCGAGATAGAGTCGCGCAATTTCCAGAACGCTTCGGCCTGCGCCTCGTTCGCGGCAATCGTTGCGTCGCTGGCGATCCCCGCTTCAAGCAACTCGGCAAGCGCGGCTTCGACACGGGGCGCGGGGTCAGCCTCTTCTCGTTCGGCGACCAGTTCAACCAGCACATGCCACGGCCCAGTGGTGGCGATGGGAGCGCGGGTTCCGGGCACATGGTGCAGCACATGGTCGAGCGCTTCTTGTGGGATGATTTCAAAACCTTCGAGGGATTTGCCCAGCGCGGGCTCAATATGACGCAGCGCGCGCAGCGCGTCGTGCGGGCTGCCCACGCTGAACCAGCCTACACAGCGCGACGCGATGTTCGGGACAAGGCGCAGCGTAACGCCAGTAACGACGCCCAGCGTTCCTTCGGCCCCGATGAACATCTGTTTGGGGTCAAATCCCTGATTATCCTTTGCCAGCGGCATCATCATGTCGAGCAAGCTGCCATCGGCCAGCACCACTTCTAGCCCCAGTATGAGCGCACGCATCGTGCCGTGGCGCAGCACTTGTGTCCCGCCAGCATTGGTCGAGACAAGCCCGCCCAACGTCGCTGACCCCTTGCCACCCAGCGTTAGCGGGAAACGCAAACCCGCTGCTTCGGCGGCTTCATGCGCGTGGGTCAAGATGACACCAGCATCGCCCATCAGTTGCATCGCGCCCGCATCGACGCTGCGAATGCGGTTCATCCGACGCAGCGACAGCAACAGCGCGTCGCCGCTATCGTCGGGTGTCGCTCCGCCGCATTGGCCGCTATTTCCGCCTTGCATGGTGAGGGTTGCGCCTACGGCAGCACACAGCCGCAGTATGGCTTGCACTTCGCTGGTATCCACGGGAGAGAGCATCGCGGCGGCGGCCCCATGCACCTGTCCGCGCCAATCGCTAAGCCATGGTGCCATCGTATCGGTGTCTTGGGTAAAGCCCTTTGGCCCGAGCAGGTCGGATAGGGCAGCGAGCAGTTCTGGCGTTGGCGGTGGCATGGACGCACCATGCAACAGTATGGGCGTGACTGTCAAAACAGGCTGCTTATGGCCAATTCGCTTGACTTTTTGCGCGTTCTGGCTAGGCGCACGAGGGATTGCGTAACCCGTGCCGCCTGCGGCGCAGACGCTAGCTTTTTCTGGACATTTTACCGCTTATGACTTTTGCCGATCTCGGCCTTTCCGACGAATTACTGCGCGCCGTAACCGAGGCGGGCTATACCGAGCCGACGCCAATACAGGCCGCTGCAATCCCGCAGGTGCAGATGATGCGCGATCTGGTTGCTATCGCCCAGACGGGAACGGGCAAGACCGCGAGCTTTGTGCTGCCGATGATCGACATCCTTGCGCATGGCCGCACGCGCGCGCGGATGCCGCGCAGCTTGATTTTGGAACCGACCCGTGAATTGGCCGCACAGGTTGCCGAAAACTTTGAAAAATATGGGAAATATCACAAATTGTCGATGGCGCTGCTGATCGGCGGGGTCCAAATGGGCGATCAGGTCAAGGCGCTGGAAAAGGGCGTTGATGTGTTGATCGCCACGCCGGGGAGGCTGATGGACTTGTTCGGTCGCGGCAAGATCATGCTCAATGATTGTAATTTGTTGGTGATAGACGAGGCGGACCGGATGCTCGACATGGGGTTCATCCCCGACATTGAGGAAATCTGCACAAAATTGCCCAAGGATCGGCAGACATTGCTGTTTTCCGCCACCATGCCGCCCGTGATTAAGCGACTGGCCGACAAGTTTTTAACCAACCCCAGGTCGGTCGAGGTCGCGCGCCCAGCAAGTTCGAACCTCAATATCACACAGGCGCTGGTCAAGGTGGACGAGCGCAAAAAGGGCGATGTCGTGCGCAAATTGCTCCGCAGCGAGCCAAATATGTCCACCATCATCTTTTGCAACCGCAAGACAATGGTCCGCGACCTCGCCAAGAGCTTGCAACGCGACGGTTTTCGGGCGGGCGAGATTCATGGCGACATGGACCAATCGAGTCGGATTGCCGAGCTGGACCGGTTTAAGGCTGGCGATGTCAATGTGCTGGTGGCATCGGATGTTGCGGCGCGCGGCCTGGACGTCAAAGGCGTCAGCCATATAATCAATTATGATACGCCGTGGCACCCCGACGATTATGTCCACCGCATCGGCCGCACGGGTCGCGCTGGCGCGAAGGGGCACAGCTACACCTTTGTCACCGCCAAGGATATGGAGGCCATCGACAGCGTTCAAAAGCTGATCGGTGTCAAAATCCCTTGGGATGAGGCATTGTCATCAGGAGGGGTCGCCAAACCAGCGGTGACAGCAGAGGCTGTGGAGCAAGGAGCGCCCGCCAAAAAAGCGCGGGCCAGCCGTGGCAAGTCAAAACCGCCTGAGTCCGTTGCTGAGCCGGTCAAGGCCGAACCGCGCGCCGTCAAGCCAAAGCGCGACCCAGCGCCCGCCAAACCGCCCCGTGAAGAGCAACGGCCGCCACGCTTCAAACAACAGGACGCAGAGGAAGATGGCGGTTGGAACGGTCCGATGCCGGGCTTCCTTGGCGTAGGATTCGGGCGCTAGGGCTTGGTTAGAAGTCAGCCATAGCGGCTAATAACTGTTCATCGAACCAAGCCCGCGCTGCGTCATCGCTGAAACTGTGGGAGGCGCTGTCACAGGTAAGTAGCGGCACATTATTCCGAACATTTTCGAAAACAGATGTCGCCCATGCGGCCATAAACGCCTGTGCCGTGCCGTCACGCCGTGCAATCAATATCCGCACTTGGCCGCCAAAATCGGCGAGACTTGATGCAACGCGTGCCGATAGATTTGATGGCGCGACAGAGCTGGCGGCGCTTAAGCCGCGCGCTAATTTGCGCAGATTAACCCCGCCGCGCAGCAGGCGGAGCCACTCGCGCGGATCTTTGATCTTTGCCACATAGCGCGCGCGGATCGCGGCCGCGTGGGGCAGGGCAGGTTCGCCATCAGACGGTATGTCCGTGCAGACTGTGTCAATCACCCACGGGTTCGCGAGGATCATTGCGTTAATGCCACAGCCCTTGTGGTGCAGCGCGAGCGCGCTGGCCGCATCGCAATTGCCGAACGCAGTGATGCAGCGCACGTGCGGGCATTCGGTGCGGAAGAGCGCGGCAGCAGCGGCAATGTCCGGCCCGCTCGATTCAAATCCGTCATTGTAGCCCGCGCTATCGCCAACACCGCGTCGGTCAAAGCGTAACACAGGGTGACCAGCGGCGGCCACTTTAGCTGCGAGCCGGGCCATGCCGCGATGTGCGCCGCTACGGATTTCATTGCCGCCCGATATAATGAGCAAGCCGTTGGTGCCCCGCTCTTTATCACGCGACGTCTCGTCGAGCGACGCGGCACAAGCCGCACCTTCGACATCAAAGCTTAACCAGCGGCGCATTGCATCGCCCAATCACTGATGTTTGCAGCCATTGCCTTCGCCATCGCGCTGTCTTCGCCTGGCTCGGCGCGTAGCCACAGTGCGCTGCCCGGCACCTCGATCAGTTCGACCGTGCGCAATGGGGCGACGACGGCGGGGCTGGCAGCATCGAGTTCGTTCAACATTGCTGTGGATAGACGGTTGCCACCCAGTTCAATCGGGCCATTTTGGATTTCGCCACGCAATTGATCGGTCGTAACGGTCCGCCCAGCCTCCTTCTCGCCCGCAATCCGCACACGTATGAGCGTCTTGACGATGCTTGCTCCCGCCAGCGGGGCCATCCGCCACCAGCCGATGGCATTGACGGCTGCATCGTCGATCAATGCGCCGCCGCGCCAGCTGGCGATCAGCAAGGGAACGGCCTCCTTTGCCGTGATGTCGGCTAGGGCATCGCGCCACAGGCTCAACGTCACATCCTGCGTCTTGGTGAGGCTGTCATTCTGCCCCGGCAAGTCGGGGAGCAATGTCGTATGGCCCAACTGGCTGAGCGCGTGCATCGTCAGCACCAGCGTGCGGCGCATCCGGTTGGCTTCGTCGAACAATGGCGGGACGAGCAATATGGATGGAACATTGGCGCTGCCTGAAAAGCGTAGGCAATGTTCGCTGTTCACGTGTCAGTTCAGCGCTTTGGCAGCGGCGAAACGCACAAGTGCGCCAAATGTTTCGAACATTTCGACGTCAACATCATCATCGTCGATGGATATGCCGAGGCGATCTTCGAGTTCGGTAAGCAAAGTCGCTACCGCCATCGAATCGAGTTCGGGCAGCGCACCAAATAGTGGCGTATTGTCGTCAAAAGCGGCTACGCGCGCCCGTGACAGACCGAGTAGATCGACGAGGCACGCGCGCACTGTTTCTTGTATCGTGTCAAAATCGTCAGCCATCTTATCCTCGCGGCAGCCAATATTTCGTGATGCCAGCTAGCGTCCCAGCGCCTTGGCTGCAAGCCGTGTAAGATAATGCCGCGCCAAGGATGGCCAGGCGGTGGGTTGATGCGGATCCCATGCGCGGATGGTCATCAGGGCTGCGCTGTCCTCCATCCAATCGCGTTTATAGCCATCATCGCCGGTGCCAAAGTCGATGCGCGATACTTTGTCGACGTCGAACGCATGGGCGAACAGCGCGTGGGTCAGCAATGTGCCGGGCGAGAACGCATCATGCCCCGCAACGTGTGCAAGTTTGTGGATATAGGCCACGCCATTGTCGCACGACCAAAATTGTGCGGCGACCACAATACCGTCGATCCGTGCAAGTCCGAGCCGCAAAGTGCCCGTAACGGCCTCACCCTTGGCCCAATCGCGCAAAAAGCCCGGAAATCCCTCGGGTGGTTTCCAGCTCTGGCGATAGACGCGCTCATAATCGTCCCAATCCGCATCATTAAACTGGCCGGTGATTGTAAGTGCTACCAGTCCCTTTTTGCCCTTGCGTTGGACGGTGGAGCGCAGCGCGCCGGGGCGCATGGCCCACCACTCGGCGAATGCGCGCCCCTGTGTGTCGAGCCAGTGATTGTGACTGGTCGCTTCGCACGCAACAATCCAGCCCGCGCTGCGCAGCGCGTTCGCCAGTGCTTCTGCGCTGCCGTCCTCGATTGGGATCGACGATAGCCACAGCTTTGCGCCATGGCTTTTCAACGAGGACGCAAGGGTCGCGAGCAGCGCAATTTTTTTTGTGTCATCAGGGCCGCCGCACCATAGGGGCCGCCACGCAAAGCTGTAGAAATTGGCGAGAGCAAAGACCGAGCGCCCTTTGCGCGTCATGAACAACCATGCTGAATGGCCGCTATCATCGCTTGCGTGACCTATCAGCGGTTCAAGGTCAGACAGGCACGCGCCGTGCAACGCTTCGAACCAGTCAAGGCGGTCGAACAGCCCCGATTGACCCACGCCCGAGCCATTCGGACGACCTAGCGCAGCCGCAGCACTTGCGCGAACCGCCGCAAAGTTAGAATGATATTCACTTCCCCATGTCATACCGTCTGGTAACTCACCCTATCCACCCAATCCAAAGCGTTGTTCATCTATATGTCCGACCAAGTAAAGATTTACCCTTTGCCACTTGATCATTTGGCTTTGCGCGGAGAACGGGGTGCCCCCGCTCTGCTACTTAAAAGCGGAACGGTCAGCCATGGTGAAATGGATCGTCGGGTCGGGCGCTTAGCCGCACTGTTGAGGGAAAGCGGGCTGGAGCCAGGTGATAGAATAGCAACATGGTTGGGCAAAAATTGGCTTGCTTGCTTGATGCCGCTGGCGGCAGTGCGGGCGGGGTTGGTGCATGTGCCGGTCAATCCGCTGCTCAAGCGCGCTCAGGTGGCGCACATCCTGTCCGATTCAGGGGCGCGGATGATGATGGTCAATGCGGGCCGCGCCGCGTCGTTTATCGATGGCGATTTGCCGCCGCTTTGCACCATTTGCGATGATGCGGAATGGGCTGCAAAAGTCGAGGCGGATGGGGGGGCGTTGCCGCCTTCTAATGGCGACCCGAATGCATTAGCGGCCATCCTTTATACGTCGGGTTCTACGGGGCGGCCCAAGGGGGTGATGCTGTCGAGCGCAAATATGTGGCTGGGTGCGGAGGCGGTCGCTTCCTATCTGAAATTACAAGCCGACGACCGCTTACTCGGCGTGTTGCCGCTCAGCTTCGACTATGGGCAGAACCAAACACTGTCGGCTTGGTATGCAGGCGCTAGCGTCGCGCCGCTTGATTACCTCTCCGCCGCCGATGTCGTGCGCGCTGCCGAGCGATTTCAGGCAACGACGCTGGCTGGTGTGCCGCCGCTATGGGTGCAGTTGCTAGAATGTAGTTGGCCGAGTGAAACGGCGACGCGCCTTAGACGGCTGACCAATAGCGGGGGCGCTTTGACGCGGCGGTTGGTGGAGCAGCTGCGCGCGCTATTTCCGCAAGCGGACCTCTATGCGATGTATGGCCTGACCGAAGCTTTTCGCTCGACCTACCTTGACCCCGCGTTGATTGATGCACGCCCCGATTCGATCGGCAAGGCTATACCGCATGCCGAGATATTGGTGGTGCGGAGCGATGGCACGTCAACCGAAGCCGGTGAACCGGGCGAGTTGGTGCATTGCGGGCCGCTGGTGGCGCAGGGTTATTGGCAGGATGCGACGCGAACCTTAGAACGTTTCAAACCCGCGCCTGCGCATAGCCGATATGGCGGAACGGCGGTGTGGTCTGGCGACAATGTTGTACGTGATGCTGAGGGGTATCTGAGCTTCGTCGGGCGCGATGATGCGATGATAAAGTCGAGCGGCAACCGTATCAGTCCGACCGAGTTGGAAGAAGCATGCGAGGCAACAGGGCTAGTCGCAGAGGCCGTGGCCTTTGGCGTGCCCGATGTGACGCTTGGCCATGCGATAGCTATATTGGTGCGGCCAGCGGCGGGTGTTGACGAAGCGGGGCTGGATGAAGCGCTGCGTTTTAGGCTACGTGCTGAATTGCCCAATTTCATGCAGCCACGTCATGTGCTGGTGCGAACTGAATTGCCGCATAATCCTAATGGCAAGCTCGACAGGGTGGCTATTTGTGCGGCGGCGATGCAAGAGTTAGAACAATGAGCGAGCCCATGAAAGCCAAGCCGAATGGCCCGATCCCGCCCTACTTTGCGGCCGATGCTGATGGTATGATGATGATCGGCGGGTTGCGCGCTGATGTTCTCGTCGAACAAGCAGGCGATACACCGCTGTTCATTTATGATGTCAGCATTGTGCATGGGCGAATGGCGGCATTGCGCGCGGCGATGCCCAGTGACCTTGGCATCCATTATGCCATCAAGGCTAATTCGCACCCACTTTTTCTAGCCACTGTGCGCCCGCTGGTCGATGGTTTTGACGTGGCATCAGGCGGTGAATTGGCGCGAGCTTTGGCCGCTGACATGCCAGCTGGAGCAATTAGTTTTGCAGGCCCCGGAAAGCGCAACAGCGAGTTAGAGGCAGCGATCATCGCGGGCGCGACGCTCAACCTTGAAAGCGCTGGCGAAGCACGGCGCGCGCTGGCGATTGGTGAACGGCTCGGCGTGACTCCGCGCCTTGCGGTGCGCGTAAATCCGGACTTTGACCTCAAAGGATCGGGGATGCGGATGGGCGGCGGGGCAAAACCGTTCGGCGTTGATGCGGCGCTGGTTCCTGCGCTGGTCAAGGCGTTAATCGGCGCGGGCGCAGATTGGCGCGGCTTTCACATCTTTGCCGGCAGTCAGGCGCTCGATGCAGGTGCGATTGCGGAAACACAGGGCCAGACAGTGGCACTGGCGTCGCAATTGGCCGATGCGATCGGCGCTGCGCCGCCTGTCGTCAATCTGGGCGGCGGATTTGGCGTGCCCTATTTCCCTAATGACAAGGCGCTTGATATTGCACCCGTTGGGGTGGCGTTGGGCGAAGTGCTGGCGAACAGCGCGCTTTCGGCTGGAGATACGCATTTTGCCATCGAACTGGGGCGTTATATTGCCGCCGAATGCGGGGTGTATTTGACGCGCATCGTGGACCGCAAGGTCAGCCACGGCGAAACTTTCCTTGTCGTTGATGGCGGACTGCATCACCAATTGGCGGCGTCGGGCAATTTTGGCACCGTTATCCGTCGCAATTACCCCATCGCCATCGCTCATCGCTTTGATGCGAGGGCGAATGAGGTTGTTCATGTCGTCGGCTGTTTATGCACACCGCTTGACCGCCTAGGTGACGCGGTGGCCTTGCCCCACGCGGAGGAGGGCGATTTGGTCGCGCTATTCCTAGCTGGTGCCTATGGCGCGAGCGCCAGTCCATCGGATTTTCTGGGTCACCCTGCGCCGCTTGAAATGGTGATCGGCGCATAGATTCTGCGTCAGCTTATATTCAATCCTAACGCAATATTCACCCTTCCTTGGCAATAAGACACAGCGAGATTGCGCTCCGTGCGGGCGTGACCTCGCCATGCAAAGGGTAAAAGTCATGATAAAGAAGGCGTTGCGCAATAGTTTGATAGCAGGAGTCAGTCTTGCTGCTCTAGTGCTGACTGGTTGCGGAGCTGGCGTGGGTAGTGGTCCGCAATTGCCACCAGCGACATTTGTGGCGCAACAAGAAGGGCCGGGCGAAGAATATGTCATCGGCCCGCTCGATCAATTGACGATTTTTGTATGGCGCAACCCTGAACTCGGCGGGCGCGTGCAGGTGCGACCAGACGGGCGTATTTCGACGCCGCTGATTTCTGACCTGCCCGCCGTTGGCAAAACCCCGACGATGTTGGCGCAGGACATCCGCATCCAACTGTCGCGATATATAAACGACCCGATTGTCAGCGTCATTGTCAACGAATTTGCCGGAACGTATTCGCAGCAAATCCGTGTGATTGGCGCAACCGAGCAGCCCGCCGCCATACCGTTTCGCGCCAATATGACGCTGCTTGATGTGATGATCGCGGTGGGGGGCCTGAACGAATATGCTTCCGGAAACCGTGCGCGGCTGATCCGGACCAATCGCGGCACCGGGCGTCAACAGGAATATACGCTGCGGATCAATGATCTGATCCGGCGCGGCGACACCAGTGCTAATGTCCGCCTGCAGCCCGGCGATGTCATCATCATTCCGGAGAGCGCGTTCTGATGTCATCCCTGCTCGATGAATTCAAAGTTGTATTGCACGGTATCTGGCAGCGTCGCTGGCTGGCGATGGCAGTGGCATGGGGTCTGTGCCTGCTGGGTTGGCTGGTGGTTGCGCTCATTCCCAATAGCTATGAATCGCGCGCGCGGATCCAGATTGAAATCAACGATGCGGTGCCCGATGCGACCAGCAACCCGCTCGACCAGCAACGGCGCTTTGACCAGTTGCGCGCAGCGATTGCTTCAACCCGTAACCTTGAGCAGGTCGCCGTCGCGTCGGGTATGATTGACCGCGCGGCTGACCAGTCAGCACGCGCGTCGGCGGCGGCGCAATTGCAAAAAGCGACAAAAATTACGGCGACGCCGGACAATATCCTTGAAGTGGCTGTGACGCTGGGTGGCGGCGGACGCAGCAATGCCGAAAGCGCGGCGCTGGTCACACGCGTCGTTGAAAGCTTGATCGCAGTGTTCCGCGATGAGCAAATCCGTGGCGGGGCAGCGAGCGCGCAGCAAACGATCCGTTTCCTCGATACACAGATTACTGATGCGCAAACCAAGCTGGCGCAGGCCGAATCGGCGCGTGCAGGGTTCGAGGCGCGCAACCTTGGTCTGTTGCCGGGTGCGGGCTCGCCTGCCGTCCGGCTTGAAACAGCGCGCGCCGAATTGTCGCAAATCGACACCCAGCTGATTTCGGTCAGCAGCCAGTTGGCGGCTACGCCGCAATCCGTTTCATTGCCGGGTTTCCCATCGACAGGTGCCGGTGTTGCACGACAACAGCTGGCGTCGGCGCAGGCCGAACTGTCGGGGATGCGCGCGCGCGGCTTGACCGAAGCACACCCCGATGTGATCGCGCTACAGTCGCAAATTGCGGCGTTACGTGCACAGGCGGCACGTGAACCCACAGGTGGCGGTGGCGGCGGCAGCCAGGCCAACCCAGCCTATGCAGGGCTGGCGGCACAGCGCTCGGCGCTCCAGTCGCGGCGCGGGCAATTGTCAGGGGAAATTGCCTCGATAACCTCGATGCGAACACGTGAACCGGCTGTGGCGGCCGAATATGACCGGCTGAACCGTGACTATACTGTCTATAAGGACCAAAATGACCGGCTGGTTGCGCGGCGCGAACAAGTGCGCCTGCGCGGCGCGGCGGAAAGCACAGCCGACGCGGTGCGGGTTGAGATACTCGACGAGCCGACTTCACCGACGACGCCGTCCGCCCCTAACAAGCCGCTCTTGCTGCTCGCTGTGCTGTTCGCCGGGCTTGGTGGTGGCACGGCGGCGGCCTTTGCTATCAGCCAAGTGCAAACGACCTATCCTACGGCGGCGCGGCTGGCGCGTGCCAGCGGACTACCCGTTATCGGCTCTGTCACCGAACAATTGACCGACGAATTGCGCGCTTCGCGGCGTGTGCGGTTGCAACGCTTTGCCATGGCGGGTGCGGGGCTGGCGGTCTTTTGTGTTGTCCTGCTCGTCATTGAGTTCGCGCAGCGAATGACGGTGGGTTGATCGGCGCATGGGCAAGGACAAAGAGATTATGAGCGAAATGAAGCCGATCAAGCGCAAGGGGTCTTTGCTCGAACGGGCCGATGCACGGTTCGATTTCGGCGGGCAATTGCGCCGATTGGAGCCGGGTGCGCTTGGTGATGGGCCAGTGCTGGAGGATAAAACCGCGCGCCGCACGCCGACGCCTAAAACAGCGCGCAAAGCTGTGGTCAGAGATTCTGCGTTGACCGATGCGCCGACGACTGCTGTCGCCACGCCGCCTAGCGCCGCTGTTGCGCCTTCGCCTTCGCGCGTAGCATTGGCCCGCAGACGGTTTGTCCCGCGTGCAGCGATGCAGCATGTGGATCGCGCGTTGATGGCGGCGCATGGCTTGGTTGATTCCGATAGCGCGACGGGCGCTTTGGCCGAGGAATATCGCCTTGTTAAGCGTCAATTACTGCGCAACGCGGGTAATAGCCCGCTGGGGCGGCGGATATTGGTGACGTCTGCACAGCCTGATGAAGGCAAAACCTATTCGTCGATCAATCTGGCGCTCAGCCTGGCTGCGGAACATGAAGTGTCGGTGCTATTGATTGATGGGGATTTTGCGCGGCAGCAAGTGCCTGATAAATTGGGCATCGTTCCGGGCAAAGGATTGCTCGACGCCCTCGCGGACCCATCGGTGAACTTGGCCGATTGTGTCATTCCAACCGACATTCCCGAATTGTCGGTGCTGCCCGCAGGTACTTCGACGACGCGCGATACAGAGTATATGAGCTCTGCACGGATGCAAGAAGTACTGGCGACGCTTGACGCTGATGCGCCTGATCGCATCATCCTGTTCGATTCGATGCCACTGCTCGCAGCCTCATCGGCCGGAGTTATCGCGCAATATTGCGGCCAAGTGGTCGTCGTTGTCCGCGCAGACGTAACGCGCGAAGCGGCGCTGCGCGACGCCATCGGCCTGATCGGACAGCATAATGGTATTTCCCTGCTGCTTAATCGCGTGCGCTTCACCCCCGAAGGGCGGCGATTTGGCAGCTATTATGGTGAAGGAGGCTGATATGGCCCGGACACACAAACTCTCTCTGTTAGCTGCAGCCGCGACCACAGTGTTTTTGGTGGCGCAGGGCGCGTCTGCACAGATTGTCCATGACGATTATGGCGTGCCCGCCAATGCGCCGTCGTTGGGCGGTGGTGGTAATTCCGCGCCGCAATCGCGTGGCGATAGCTCGCGCCGTGGTGGGGCTGATGAAAATGAGGGCGAAGGCCGTCCGCACGCGCGGGTCGATGTCACCCCCTATATCGAAGTTGGCCAGGTGCTGACCGCCGAGCTCAGCAATGGCGGTGATGTGTTGACATATTCGACCGTTGCTGTCGGGCTTGAAACCAGCGTGTCTACTCGCCGCGCGCAATTGGCGGCGGACGTCCGCTATGAACGGCGAATCGCGTGGAATGACAGCTTGCGCGACAATGACGTGATTTCAGGGCTGGCGCGTGGCCGCTATGATTTGACGCAGGGGCTTAGCCTCGAAGCCGGCGCGCTCGCTAGCAGGGCCAGCGTTGACGGGCGCGGCGGCACCGCTGATTTTGGTAGCGGCGACCGTTCGAACACCGCTAACATCTATTCTATCTATGCGGGCCCGACGTTCGGTCGCCGATTTGGTGATGTCGATGTCGGCGCGGCCTATCGTTTTGGCTATTCACGCAGCGAGGTTGAGTTTCAACCTAACCTGAGCGGAGCGACGCGGCCCATCGGCAGCTTTGATGAATCTACCAACCATGCGGCGATTGCGAGCATTGGCATGAACCCCGGGCGTTTGCCATTCGGTTGGCGCGTATCGGGCGGCTGGGACCGCGATGATGCAGGCCAGCTTGACCAGCGTTATGAGGGCAAGTTCGGTCGTTTCGACGTGACATTACCGATCAGTCCGACGCTCGCGCTGGTCGGCGGAGTCGGCTATGAGGATATTCAGGTCAGCTATCGCCCGCCGCTAACCGACGTTGCGGGCGTTCCCGTGGTCGATGCCAATGGGCGGTTGATTTCTGACCCCGCGCAGCTGCGCACCATAGCCTTTGAAACCAGCGGGCTCATCTATGATGCAGGCGTGCAATGGCGGCCCAATCGCCGTGTGGCGTTGGAGGCCCGCGTCGGTCGCCGCTATGACGATACCGTTTATACAGGCAGCGTGACGTGGCAGGCGAGCCGTAACACGGCATATCAGCTTGGGATTTACGATAATCTGAGCACGCTTGGCCGCTCGCTTTCTGCGGGACTGGCGGCATTGCCGACCGATTTTGAAGCATTCCGCAACGGCATTGACGGATCGCTCAGCGGCTGTGCCTTTGGCGCGTCGGGCGGTACGTGCCTGACGCCAGCGCTGAACAATGTCACAGGGTTTGCGTTCCGCAATCGCGGGGCGACGCTGTCGATGTCGAGCCATTTGAGCGCTTGGAGCGTTGGCGCGGCACTTGGTTATGATAGGCGCACCTATGTCGCCAATGGGCTGACAGCAATTCCTGGCCTTGACGGCACAGTCGATCAAACTTGGTATGCGTTCCTCTCTGCATCGCGTGCATTGTCCCGCGACACCAGCTTTGGCATGAGCGCTTATGCGACCTATTTCGACGGCGGGCTGGGGTCTGATGCGACATCGGCGGGGGCTTCGGCTTCGCTCAGCCACATATTCGTGCCACGGCTACAGGGCAATGCCGCAGTGTCTTTCAACGCCATTGACCAAGATGGTTTCAATTCACGGGCCTTTGCTTCGGCCCTGCTTGGGCTGCGCTACTCCTTCTAACGATGGGGGTGGGCGAGCGACGCAACAGAGGATAAGGTGGGGCATTATGTACGACGATTTTTATGGATTGACCGCACGGCCGTTTCAACTGACGCCCGACCCGCGCTTTTGGTTTGAAAGCGCGACGCACCGCACAGCCATGTCCTATCTGGGCTATGGCTTGGCACAGGGTGAGGGCTTTATCGTCATCACCGGCGAAGTCGGGTCGGGCAAGACGACCTTGGTCGGCCATGTCATGCAGGCGATCGACGCACAGCGCCTGACCGCGATCAAACTGGTGTCTACGCAGGTGGCCGACGCCGATCTGTTGCGCCTGATTACCAACGAGATGGGGATTGCGGTCGAAGGGCCGGGCAAATCGCACGCATTGGCCGCGATTGAAAATTATCTCCACGAAGAAGCGCGCGCGGGTCGGCGGACATTGCTGATTGTCGATGAAGCACAAAATCTGGCGGTGAGTGCGCTCGAAGAATTGCGCATGCTCTCCAATTTCCAGCTTGGTGAAACGCCATTGCTACAGATATTCCTGCTTGCGCAACCAGAGTTTCGTCAGACATTGGCGTCGCCGGAGCTGGAGCAGTTGCGCCAGCGCGTCATTGCGACACACCATCTTGAGGCGATGTTGCCCGAAGAGTTGGAGCCCTATATCGCGCACCGATTGGGCTTGGTCGGATGGAAACAGGATCCAAGCTTTACCGCTGATTTTTATGACGAACTGTGGCGCGCCAGTGCGGGTATCCCGCGCCGCGTCAATGGCATTATCAACCGCGTATTGCTCCATGGTGCGGTCGAGGAAAGTCATCGTTTGACGGGCGAAGATGTGCGCAATGTCGTCGATGATATGGGGCTGTCACCTGAAGAATTGGTTGAAGCCCCAGCTGCGCCAATCGCGCACATGGTCGCCGATCCGGCTCCTGTTGCGGTTGTCGATGTGATGGAGGAAGCGGTTGCTGTTGCACCGGTAGCTGAGCCAGACGTTCTTGCTGAGCCGGGCTTTTCGGTTTCATCGTTTCGTGCGCCAGAGCCGGAGGCGTTTTTGCACAGCGCGTCGGTCATTTCCATGCCGCATGTTGAAGGCGCAGTGGACACAGTTTCGCACCCCCCGGAGAGTGACGATGGTGGCGCGCTGAAGGGCCGTATTGCCGCGCTAGAGGCGCGCTGTGACGAGCAGGATGCCGCGATCCGCCGCGTGCTGGGCCTGTTGATCCAGTGGGTCGAAAGGGATGAAAATGCGCCTTCATTTGCGGCGTCGGGGCGAGCCGCCTAATAGGGTCAGGCAAATGGCTGGGGAGCCAAGTGAAATAGATAATAAAATGCCTATTATCAACGGATTATCGGTTGATATTGAAGACTGGTTTCAAGTCGGTGCGTTCGAACATTGTATCGATCGCGACGATTGGCCGCGTCTAGAAAGTCGTGTTGAACGCAACAGCGATGCCGTGCTGGCGCTGTTTGACAGGGCTGGGGTCAAGGGCACATTTTTCACGCTAGGCTGGGTAGCGGAGCGCGCGCCCGCACTCATCCGCCGTATCGTCGATGCCGGGCACGAACTGGCGAGCCATGGTTATGACCATAAACGTATATTCCTGATGGACGCGGCCGGATTTGCTGCCGACCTGTCGCGTAGCCGCGCGTTGCTGGAGGATGCAGGCGGCGTCGCTGTGACCGGATACCGTGCGCCGAGTTTCTCCATCGATACGCGCACCCCATGGGCGCACCACGTGTTGGCGGAAGCGGGCTATACCTATTCCTCCAGCGTCGCACCGGTGAAGCACGACCATTATGGATGGCCAGAAAGCCCCCGTTTTGCGTGGAAACCCGTTGCCGATTCCCCATTGGTGGAGTTGCCCGTAACAACGGCGCGCTTTGCTGGACGGACGCTGGCGGCGGGCGGCGGCGGCTTTTTCCGGCTGTTGCCCTATGCTTTTTCGCGCTGGGCGGTGGCACAGGTCAACGCGCTCGGTCAGCCTGCAATCCTCTATTTCCACCCGTGGGAAATCGACCCCGGTCAGCCCCGCGTTGCGGGCGCGCCGTTCAAATCCAAACTGCGCCACTATAGCCGCTTGCGCGCAATGGAGGGCAAGCTGGAGCGGCTGCTTACCGATGCGTGGTGGGCACCGATCAACACACTGGTCACGCGGGCATGACCGCGTCCATCCATGTCAGCGATGGCGTTGCCGACAGCGACTTGGCGGGTTTTCTGAGCGATACGCCCGGTTCCACACCGTTCCACAGCGCCGCATGGGGCCATGCGATTGAACAATCGACCGGGCATCGCTGGCATTGCTTGGCCGCGCGCGATGCGGATGGCGCGCTGATTGGCGTGTTGCCGCTGCATCATATCCGATCAAGACTGTTCGGCAGCGCATTGGTCTCATCCGGCTTTGCGGTCGATGGCGGCATAGTGGTGAGCGATCCGCGCGCCATCGCGCCACTGGCCGACGCCGCCATTGCCTTGGCGCGCGAGCTCGGATTACCGGGGATCGAATTGCGCGGCGGTGCATTACCGGATGGATGGGCGCATGATAGGATGAGTCACCTTGGCTTTGTGCGGCCATTGGCGGCGGATGCAGAGGCTGAACTGGCCGCCATTCCGCGCAAGCACCGCGCCGAAGTGCGCAAAGCGCTCGCCAATCCACTTGACTTCAGTGTCGGGCGTAGCGTGGCGGATCGCGCCGCACATTACACCGCCTATGCCACCAGCGTTCGCAACCTTGGCACACCCGTTTTCCCCAAGCGATTGTTCGCCGCCGTGCTCGACCAGTTCGGCGAAGATGCCGACATATTGACGGTGCGCCATGATGGCGCGGTCGTCGCCAGCGTATTGAGCCTGTATTGGAACGGCGCGGTGATGCCCTATTGGGGCGGTGGCACCCAAGCCGCGCGTGGACTTCGCGCCAATGAACGGATGTATTTCGCGCTGATGGACCATGCGCGCGAACGTGGATGCAAGCATTTCGATTTTGGTCGGTCAAAGACTGGCAGCGGCCCCGCCGCGTACAAGAAAAACTGGGGGTTTGAAGGCGAGCCATTATCCTATGCGCGCTGGGCCGAAGCAGGCGAAGCGGTGCGCGATACCAACCCGACCAGCGGCAAATATGCATTGATGGTGAAGACATGGCAGCGCCTACCCTTGCCGATTGCCAATGCGATTGGGCCGATGATTGCGCGGCAGCTGGGATGAGCGTGATGACAAGGCACAGACCCGTTCGCCCTGAGGAGGTGTTGAAGCCACAGGCTGAAACGCTGTCGCGAAGGGTGGCGAGGCAAAATATGCTTCGAGATGGCCCCTCAATCTTTGCCCCTCTTCGTCATTGCGAGCAGCCATCTGGCTGCGCGGCAATCCAGCCTCGCGCGCACTGCACTGGATTGCTTCGCTCCGCTCGCAATGACGCGGCTGCTGTCTTGACGCAGTGGCCACAATGACCGAAATCCTGTTCCTCGTGCACCGCGCGCCGTGGCCGCCCGATCGCGGCGATCGCATCAGGTCGTGGCATTTGCTAAAAGCGCTGGCAAAGCTCGCCCCGACGCACGTTGCGGCCTATGCAGATAGCGAAGAGGACGCGGCCTTGGCGCTGCCGATGCTGCATGACGTGGCGATGAGCGCCACTGTGCCCGTGCGGATGCGCCCAGCGGTGGTCGCGGCGGCGCTGACATTGCCGCGCCTCGCCCCGCTATCGTGCGGGCTATTTGGCGGCGGCGGCATGGCCGAACATGTCAGCGACGTGATCGCGACCCGGCCGATTAGCCATATCGTCGCTTTCTCTGGTCCGATGGCTCAGTTCATTCCCAAGCATTTTGCCGGGCGCGTCATCATGGATTTTGTCGATGTCGATTCGGCTAAGTATGAAGCCTATGCCGCCGCAGATCGCCCCTTGTCTCCGATACGCGCGGTTCACGCCTATGAAGGATGGCGGCTAGCCGCGTGGGAAAAGGCGGTGGCCAAACGCGCCCATATGTCATTGTTCGTCAGTGAGGCGGAGGCGGCGCTGTTCCGCGCGCGCACTGGATTGGGAGCCGATGTCGTTCGCTGTCTTGAGAACGGCATTGACCTCGAACGCTTCGACCCGGCGGGCGATTGGACGCCACTTGAGCCGTCGCAGCGCCCCGCCGGGCCGCTCGCGGTGTTTACCGGGCAGATGGATTATCGCCCCAATGTCGAGGCCGTGGCCGGCTTTGCCCATGATGTGATGCCGATTTTGCGCGCGCGTGTTGCCGATGCGCAGTTCGCCATCGTTGGCCGTGCGCCAACGCCGGAGGTGCGGGCGCTGGCCGAATTGCCGGGCGTGATTGTGACGGGCGCGGTTGATGATACGCGCAGCTGGCTCGCCGCCGCCGATGCGATTGTAGCGCCGCTCAACGTAGCGCGCGGGGTGCAGAACAAGCTGCTCGAAGCGATGGCGATGGCGCGGCCCGTGGTGTCCAGCCCTAGCGCGGCGACAGGGATAGACGCGGTGCCGGGGCGTGACCTGATCGTTGCCGATGGCGCGCAGGCGATGGCGGAAGCGCTGGCGGCGCTCTATGCCGATCCGCCGTTTGGTGTGGCGCTGGGTAAAGCGGGCCGGGCGCGGATGGTGGCGCGTTATAGCTGGGATGCGACATTGGCTCCGTTGGCGGGCCTTATGGGGCTGGACGCACCATGAGCGTCTGGAGGCGCCATCTGGCTGCACTGGCGCTGGTGACCGCCTCGATAATCGCACTGTTCGCGCGCGATGCGCTGCATCTGGTGACTTTGTGGTGGACCAGCTCGACCTTTACCCATTGTCTGTTCATCATCCCTATCCTTGGCTGGCTGGCATGGTTGCGTGTACCAGAACTCATTAAATTGACCCCGCGATGTTGGCTGCCGGGACTGGTGTGGATTGCGGGTGGTGCGTCCATCTGGTTCGTTGGCGATGCCGCGAGCGTGGCGTTGCTGCGCCAAATTGGCCTTGTCGTCATGCTGCAAGGGTGCGTGCCCGCGCTGCTTGGGCCACAGGTCGCGCGCGGGCTGCTATTCCCTCTATTTTACAGTCTGTTCCTCGTCCCCATCGGCGAGGAATTGGTGCCGCCGATGCAGATGCTGACCGCCGATATGGTGATGGGCCTGCTGCGCGCTGCGGGGATTCCCGCCTATATCGAGGGGATTTTCATCACCACGCCGGGCGGCTATTTCGCGGTGGCGGAGGCCTGTTCGGGGGTCAAGTTCCTCGTCGCCATGGCCGCGCTGTCGGTTCTGGTGGCGCATCTATGTTTTCGCAATGCGTGGCGGCGCGTGGGCTTCATCGCGTTCGCGCTGACCGTTCCGGTGTTGGCCAATGGGGTTCGCGCGTTCGGGACGATCTGGATGGCGGAAAGCTGGGGCAATGATTTTGCCGTCGGTGCCGACCATATCATTTACGGCTGGTTTTTCTTTGCCTTTGTGATGTTGATGATAGGATGGGCGGCGCGGCCATGGTTTGACCGTGCCCCCGATGACATGCCGATTGATGCTGCGCGGCTCGCGGCGTTCATGCCGGGACGCGGGAGCGCATTGGCGCTGGTCGCACCGCTGGCACTCGTAATGGCAGCAGCACCCGTAATATGGAGCGCGATAAGCCAAGCGCGCGCACAGGCGATTGGTGCGCCAACGCTGATCGTGCCAGCGGGGTGGAGCGTCGCGCCGGGGCCGCAAGCAGACGATATGCCGTGGCGCGCACGTTTCGATGGTGCCGATGTGCGGCGTGATTGGCGGCTGGTCGATGGTGCGGGGCGCAGCGTCGATGTGACGATTGTTGGCTATGCACGTCAAAGCGAGGGTCATGAGATGGTCGGCTATGGTCAGGGCGCGGTCGATCCCGACAGCGATTGGCGCTGGGGTGAGGGGTTGGCGCCAATCGGCGCGGGCCGCGTCGAACGGATCATGAATGCCGGGACCGCGCGAGAGGTGTTGACGATCTATGCGGTGGGCGGAGAGGTCACATCCAGCGCAGCGCGGGTCAAATGGCTGGTGCTGCGTGCGCGGCTGTTTGGCGGTGACGAGCGCGCTTATGCGTTGCTATTGTCGGCGCCATCACGGCCCAGTCAAAGCGGCCGGGCGCAAGTGCAAGCGCTGGTTGACGCGGCTGGCGGAGTTGATGCGCTTATGCGCCGCTTGACCCAGACGCGCTGACAGGCGAGGGCAAAGCCATGTGCGGTATCGCTGGTCTTTATCACCCCGAACATGCCCGTCCGCTCGATGCGGCGCGGGTGCAGGCTATGCTGGCCCCGATGCGGCACCGTGGCCCCGATGGCGACGGGGTGTGGAGCGCGCCCGGCGTAGTGCTGGGGCACCTTCGCTTGTCGATCATCGACGTGGCTGGGTCGCCGCAACCGATGCCGTCGGCGGATGGGCGGTTGATGCTGACCTATAATGGCGAGGTCTATAATTTTAAGGAACTGCGCCGCGAGTTAGAGGCTCTGGGCCATGGGTTCCGCACGGCGGGCGACAGCGAGGTCATCTTGGCCGCTTATGCGCAATGGGGCGCGGCGTGCCTGGGTCGCCTCGACGGCATGTTCGCCTTTGCCATCTATGATGCCAAGGACGGCAGCCTGTTCCTCGCGCGCGACCGGTTCGGGGTCAAGCCGCTGCATTATGCGGCATTGCCCGACGGCAGCATCGCCTTTGCCAGCGAGCTAAAGGGGCTATTGACCCTGCCGACATTGCGGGTCGAGGCGCGCCTCTCCGCGCTCGATGACTATATGGCCTTTGGCTACATCCCCGACGACAGTTGCATGGTTGCTAGCGTCGAGAAATTGGCGGCGGGGCATTATCTGCACATCGCGCGCGGCAAGCCAGTTCCCGCGCCGGTGCAGTGGTGGGATTTGGACTTTAGCCGCCGGATTACGGTGAAAGAGAAAGAGGCCGAGGAGCATTTGGTGCAGATGCTGCGCGCCGCCGTGCGCAGCCGGATGGTTAGCGACGTGCCGCTGGGTGCGTTCCTGTCTGGCGGGGTGGATTCATCGGCCGTCGTCGCGTTCATGGCGGAAGCGAGCAACAGCGCGGTCAATAGCTGTTCGATAGGCTTTGACGACGCGCGGCTCGACGAGACAGACTATGCCGAGGTCATCGCCAAACGTTTCGCCACCGACCACCGGACGCGGATTGTTGCATCGGATGATTATGGCATTGCCGACATTGTCGCCGCGCATTGCGACGAACCCTTCGCCGATGCGTCGGCGCTACCCACATACCGCGTCAGCCAGCTGGCGCGCGAAGAGGTGACGGTGGCGCTGTCGGGCGACGGCGCGGATGAGGCGTTTGCGGGCTATCGCCGTTTGGTGTTCCAGCATCAGGAGGAGCGCGCGCGCGCTTTCCTGCCCGGCGCGATACGGCGCGGGCTGTTGGGGCCATTATCGCGCGTCTGGCCGCAAATGGACTGGGCACCGCGTCCCTTTCGCGCCAAAGCGACGCTGACCGGCCTCGCGCGGTCGGGCGAGGAAGCCTATGCCTTGGCGGTCGGGGTGACGGGGCCGGACATGCGCAGCCGCCTATACAGCGATGCCACCCGCGCCGCGCTGTCGGGGCATGTGGCGGAGGAACGGTGGTGGACGGCGATGCGCGGTGCGCCCGCGCTCGAACCGCTCGACCGCGCGCAATATGCCGATATGAAGATTGCGCTGCCTGGCGATATTTTGACCAAGGTGGACCGGATGAGCATGGCGGTCAGTTTGGAAGCGCGTGAGCCGCTGCTTGACCATCATCTGGTTGAGTTCGCCGCGAGCCTGCCCGCGCATATGCGGGTGCGCGGCTCAACGGGCAAATGGCTGATGAAAAAGGCGCTGGAGCGCACATTGCCGCACGACATTTTGTATCGGCAAAAAATGGGCTTTGTGACGCCGATTAGCGGCTGGTTCCGTGGGCCATTGGCGGCGCAGGCTAGGGCGCTGGCCGCTTCGCCGACGCTGGCGCGGACCGGTTGGTTCGATATGAAGGCGATTGAGGCGCTGGTTGCGGCGCACCAGTCTGGTAAATCCGAATATGGCCGGCAAATCTGGCAATTCTTCATGTTAGAGAAGAGCTTACAGCGGCTATTTGGGATTTAATGTTAGGGTGAGGGGTAGCGCGCACCGACGAAATACAGCCCGTCTGGCGGCGCGTTGAACCCCAATGCCGCGCGGTCGCGTGCCGCCAGTGCATCGGCCAAATCATCGGCGCTCCATTGCCCGCGTCCAACCATCGCCAAACAGCCGACCATAGAGCGCACCTGATGGTGGAGGAAGCTGCGCGCTTCGGCGCGGATGAGGATGCGGTCCGCTGTGCGCGTGACATCAAGGCGGTCGAGCGACTTGACTGGGCTGGCCGACTGGCAATGCGCCGAGCGGAATGTCGTGAAGTCATGACTGCCGACCAGGATTTGCGCGGCGCTGTGCATCGCCCCCGCATCAAGATCGTGTTTGACCTGCCACGCCAGACCGCTTTCCAATGTCAGTGGCGCGCGGCGGTTGATGATGAGGTAATCATAGGCGCGGCCAACACACGAAAAACGCGCGTGCCAATCCGGCTCGGCAATCGAACAGGTCAGCACCGCCACGGGGTGCGGGCGCAGCATCGCGTTGAGCGCCTCCATCATGCGAAAGGGTTTGAGCGCCTTCACGCAATCGAAATGCACGGGCATCGCGCGCGCATGGACCCCCGCATCGGTGCGGCCTGCCGCAGTCGCAGTCACCGCTTCGCCGGTGATGCTATGCACCGCCGCCTCCACCGCCGCCTGAACGCTGGGGTCGAGCGTTTGCCGCTGCCAGCCCATGAACGGGCGGCCATCCCACTCCAATGTCAGGCGATAGCGCGGCATTAGCTTAGCCGCGTTCCTGCTGGAACCGCATGACCGCGAAGAAAATCATTTATATTCAATGCACTACGTCCAGCGCGCTGGACGAGGGTGGGGCGGATCGCGCCGGGGTTGCACGCGATGGTCATCGCGTCGTCGATGATAGTGCCTGGCGTCACTCCGAGCAGAGGAGAGGTTGGCGGCATGACATCCACCGCCAGCAGCTTGACCCGCTCGCCGCCCAGTTCAAACCATGCGCCGGGGGCGGGGGCAAAGGCGCGGACCATCCGTTCGACCTGAACAGAGGAGAGGTTCCAGTCGATTTTGGCCTCACCCTTGGTGATTTTGCCCGCATAGGTCACGCCTTCGCCTGGCTGTTCATCGGGTAAGCACACAGCCATGTCGGCCAATACGCGCACCATCAAATCCGCGCCCATCGCCGCCAATTCACTCGTCAATTCGCCCGCCGTCTTGCCTGCAATCGGCGTCCGCCCCGTCAGCCGCACAGGGCCAGTGTCCAGCCCCGCCTCCATCTGCATGATGCCAACGCCTGTCTCCGCGTCGCCCGCCAATATCGCGCGCTGGACCGGAGCAGCCCCGCGCCAGCGCGGCAGCAACGACCCATGGACGTTAAGGCAGCCGTGCAGCGGCGCGTCGAGGATCGCTTGCGGCAGGATGAGGCCATAGGCCGCGACCACTGCAACATCGGCACCCAGCGCGGCGAACGCGGCCTGTGCCTCAGCGCCTTTCAGGCTGGTCGGCGTGCGCACCATGAGCCCTAGCGCTTCGGCGCGAATATGGACGGGCGAGGGCGTTTCACGTTTGCCGCGATGTGCCGGGCGCGGCGGCTGGGTATAGACGCAGGCAACATCATGCCCCGCCGCGACGAGGGCATTCAGCGTTGGCACCGCGAAATCGGGTGTTCCCATGAAAATGATTTTCATGGCGCTGCCTTAGTGCGGCAACCTCGGATACGAAAGGGGGTAGGCTAATCTAGCGCGGTTTCACGCCCGAACAACAGTAGGTCAATGAGTCCAAGCGTCATCGCCACGGTTTTGATGACGACCAACAGGCAAAGGGCAATCAGGCTTCGCAAGGTGCATACTCCACAGCAGGGTGCAGGTTATTTGCCGTATTTGGATGGGTATCGTGACCGTTGATCGGCACCAAGGCTGCGAGAAATTGATCGGTCGCACGGCCCCAATTGTGGTCGGCACCTTGGGTGGCCACCGCCCCTCTGTCGCATTGTAATGCTAGTGATATGGCGACATTGAGATCATCATCCAGCGCGCCTGACGCCGCCGTCACTAT
>JBBTFY010000059.1:0-7718 GCA_038041635.1 Pseudomonadota bacterium | reverse complement strand
GGCGCAGCGGCTGTTGCTCCCCGACGTTGTTGAGCTGGACGAACCAGCGTGCGACAGGCTGGAGGCGGCGGCAAGCGAACTTGCAAACTTTGGCCTCGACATCGAACGCTTTGGCCCGGTGGCGATGCTGGTGCGCAGCGTCCCCGCGCCGCTCGGCAATGTCGATAGCGCGCGCCTGCTGACCGATTTGGCCGATGATCTGGCGGCGCACGACGCCCCGCTGTCGCTGAATGAGCGGATCGACCATGTTGCATCGACGATGGCGTGTCACGGCAGCGTGCGCGCTGGCCGCGTGCTCAATGTGGCGGAGATGAACGCGCTGCTGCGCGAGATGGAGGCGACTCCGCACAGCGGCCAGTGCAACCATGGTCGCCCGACTTGGGTCAAGCTGGGGCATGGCGACATCGAAAAACTGTTCGGGCGGCGTTAGCGAATGATGGTATTCGCTTGAACCGTTCGCCCTGAGGAGGCGTCGAAGCCGAAGGCTGATGCGTCGTTTCGAAGGGAAGTCTTGAATGGAGTCATGCTTCGAGACGGGTCTTCGCCATTTCTCAGTCCCTCCTCAGCACGAACGGACTATGGGTCTACGCACTCTCAATCGGCGCTGACGGATTGCGCACGGCTATCAACCCCACATTCTCCATCGTCATGACCAGTTCACCATGTTGGTTGAACACGCGCACCACGCCATCCACCAACCCCATTTCGGGGCGGCTGGCGGAGCGGCGTTTGCTGAGGGACTCGGTCTCGCAGCGCAGCGTGTCGCCGGGGTGGACCGGCTTTATCCAGCGTAATTTGTCGATACCGGGCGAGCCAAGGCTGGCGCGGCGATTTTGCGCCATATGATCGACCAGCATCCGCATCATCATCGCACCGGTGTGCCAGCCCGATACCGCGAGCCGTTTGAAATGCGTCTTCGCCGCCGCTTCGTCGCTCAGGTGAAAGGGTTGCGGGTCATATTTGGTTGCAAACTCGACCGCTTCGTCATGGGTGACGGCATAGCTGCCGAACCGCGCGACTTCGCCCACGACAACATCTTCATAATATTGCACTATAATGTCCCTGACCTTAGCTGATGACTATGCCCGGCGCACCATTCGCGACGGTGGCGGTGGCGCGGCGGCTCAGTTGGTTATTGCTGCTCGATACGCGGTCAACAACGTTAAAATGTGTCGCCCATGCGTCCGGAGTGACTTCGCAGGTTAAATAGCCGCGCTGGTCGTTGATGAACTTGACCTCGGGGTTGTTGGTCAGAAACACATCGCTTCCGCTACGTAAATCTGATCCGTCACCACCACTAGAGATCGACGTGGCGACAAACTCCGCCCCGACAATTTGGTCGCGGTGGGTGAGCAAGCCAGCAAAGTTTTGATGTTCGTCCCCGGTTAGCACCACGACATTATTCAGGCCCTCCATCCGCGCCAGCATCCTTTGACGGGGCACTTCATAACCCGCCCAGCTATCAAGATTCATCACCCGCGCTGGTTCCTCTGGCCGCCGCCGTCGGTCGAGGCTCATCATCATGATCTGCTGGGCAAGGCAGTTCCACTGCGCCTGATTACGGATGAGGTTACGCGTCAGCCACGCTTCTTGCTCGGCACCCAGAACTGCCGCCTGTGCATCATCAACCCCGTCGCAACGCGGCTTGAATCCGTCGCCGCACGGTTGGTCGGTGCGATAAAGCCGGGTGTTGAGTATGTCGATTTCCGCCAGCTTGCCATAGCGAAGCGCGCGGTAATGACCCACCACCCCGCCGCGCGGCAGGCTGGACAGCCGCACTGGCATATGTTCATACCATGCCTGAAACGCGCCCGCGCGGCGCATGGCGAAAATAGCGGGATCCGCACCGCCGGGGTCGATGTCCTGAACCCAATTATTGGCGATTTCATGGTCATCATAGCTGGTGACAAATGTGTGCGCGGCATGCGCGCGTTGCAGATCGACGTCCATTTTGGCTTGGGCATAGCGCAGCCGATAATCGCCGACATCCATGCACACTTGGCCAATCACTTCGCGGACCGGAACGTTGATACCACCCGACCACCACGATGCGCCAGTAGGGCTGCCGCGATATTCATAGATATAGTCGCCATAATGATAGACGAAGGCGAGGCCCTCCTCGCGCGCCAAATGGCGATAGGCACCATAATAGCCGTCCTCGTAATTTTGGCATCCGGCAACCCCGAACTTTAGCCGCGCGACATCGGCTTCGGCGCGGGGCAATGTGCGCGCTTGCCCTCGAAAGCTGCGCTCACCGCCAGCGGTAAAGCGATACCAATAGGGGCGGTCCGCTTCTAACCCCGTCACCTCAACATGGACGCTGTGCGCCAGTTCGGGCCGTGCAATCGCCTCGCCGCGCGCGACGATGGTGGTGAAACGATCATCGCTCGCCACCTCCCACTGCACGGGCAGCGGGGCCATGCCCATGCCGCCATGTGCGTCCAATGGCTCGGGCGCGATGCGCGTCCAGATGACAAATCCGTCTGCGCTTGGCTCGCCCGATGCGATGCCAAGGCTGAACGGAAACTCGCGAAATAGGCTTTGCGCGCGGATGATGGACGGCGCGGTAAGCGCGGTGGTTGCGGCACCAGCGCCAACACTGGAGAGGAATAGACGGCGGGAAAACATGGATTGGCCTCCGTGGGTGCGATTCGCGGCGAATGCAGGGCGACTCAATAGCCGTTCGTGCTGAGCCTGTCGAAGCACTGTCCTTATTTTCGGAAGTGAAGCACAGCCCTTCGACAGGCTCAGGGCGAACGGGCAGGGAGAGGCCTGCTTACCCCCCCTCAACTATGCAGGAAGTGCATGACGTCGCCATCGTGGACGACATAGGTTTTGCCCTCGGCGCGCAGCTTGCCGGCTTCACGCGCGCGCGCTTCGCCGCCCAGGGTGACATAATCGTCGAACGCGACGGTTTCGGCGCGGATAAAGCCTTTTTGGAAATCTGAGTGGATAACGCCAGCGGCCTCTGGCGCGGTCGCGCCCTGCTCGACCGTCCACGCGCGCGCTTCTTTTGGCCCGACGGTGAAGAAGGTCAGCAAATGGAGCAGTTCATACCCCGCCCGCACCACGCGCGCGAGGCCGGTTTCGTGCAGCCCCATTTCCTCAAGGAACAGCATGCGCTCGTCCGCGTCCATGCCGGTCAACTCAGCTTCGATGGCGGCGGAAACGACCACGGCCTGTGCACCCTCTGCGGCTGCGCGCGCGAACACGCGGGCCGATTGCGCGTTGCCGTTCGCTGCGCTGTCCTCATCGACATTGCAAACATAGAGCACGGGTTTGGAGGTCAGCAACTGCGCCTGCGCAAAGATGCGCGCCTGATCTTCGTCGCCCGGGACAGTCAAACGTGCGGGCTTGCCATCGCGCAGCAACTCTAGCGTCTGACCGAGCACACTGGCCGCCGCCTTGGCTTCCTTGTCGCCCTGCGCGGCTTTTTTCTGGAACGCTGGGACGCGCTTTTCTAGGCTTTCCAAGTCGGATAACAGCAGCTCCGTCTCGACCGTTTCGGCGTCGGCGATGGGGTCAATCTTGTTATCGACATGCTGGATGTCGTCATTGACGAAACAGCGCAGGACGTGAATAATCGCGTCAACTTCGCGGATATTGCCAAGGAACTGATTACCCAACCCTTCGCCCTTTGACGCCCCGCGCACCAGACCCGCAATATCGACAAAGCTCAACTGGGTTTCGATGATCTTTTGCGATCCCGCGACCTTGGCCAATTGGTCGAGCCGCGCGTCGGGCACCGCGACCTGACCGACATTCGGCTCGATCGTGCAGAAGGGATAATTGGCCGCCTGCGCCGCCTGTGTTTCGGTCAACGCATTGAACAGGGTGGACTTGCCGACATTGGGCAGGCCGACGATACCGCATTTGAAACCCATGACTGTGATACTCTCTTGCCGCGTTTTCCAAGGCGTCAGGCGATTCCCCCTGACTTGAAAACGCTATGTCTTAGCTATAATTGAAACTGATGCTGATGCGCTCGGCCTTCGCGCCATTGGCCTCGACCTCGTGGCGCAGCCAGCTTTCCCACAGCAATATCATGCCGGGCGCGGGCGCAATGGTGACGAACGGGCGCAGCGCTTCGGGTGCGTCGGCTGTTCGTGTTGGCGCGGCCATCATCGCGGTCAAACGCGGGTCTTCGAAGCGCAATCCACCAGCGCCCGTAGGCACCTCGATATAGATGGTGCCGGATACGACGCTGTGCGGGTGGATGTGGCCGCTGTGCATCCCGCCGGGTTTCAATATATTGACCCACAGGCTGTTGATCTTGAGCTTTTTATCAAGGTCGAACGCGCATTCCCGCGCAAACGCCGCCACGTGGCGGTCGAGGATGCGGACCAGCGCCGCCGCGTCGGGGTCGCGGGTCGGTAAGTCATCGAGGCTGGCATAGCTGGTATAGCCGCGATAGGCATGATCCTTTGACCATTTGCGCCCCGCGCCGTCATCGATGGCAAAGGTCCGCGCCATGTGGCCAAGCGCCGCGATCAACGCCGCATCGTCGCACTGCCCCTGATAGACGGGGGTGGTGAACAGGTTGCGGATGGTCATTACGGCGCCCCCCTCATTGTGTCATCCTCATTGCGACATCATTCATGAACCGCACATCATCGCCCTTGGCGAGCCATTCGGCCTCGGCCCCCAGCGCGCCGAGCAAATGCTCCAACGGCTCCGTCTCGGCCTTGGCATAGTTGCCCAGCACATAGGGCGTCACCGCATCCTTGTGCCCCGGGTGGCCGATGCCGATGCGCACGCGGCGGAAATCTGCGCCGATATGCGCGATCATCGAGCGGATGCCATTATGCCCCGCCGCGCCGCCGCCCATCCGCACCTTGACGCGGCAGGGGTCTAGGTCGAGCTCGTCATAAAAAGCCGTGACGTCGGACGGCTCACCCTTGTAGAAACGCAAGGCCTCGCCAACGCTGCGGCCACTTTCGTTCATGAAGGTGGATGGTTTGAGCAGCAAGATGCGCGATGCGCCGATCCGCCCCTCGGCCACCTGACCCTGAAATCCGCGCTTCCATGGAGCAAAATGCCACTGCTCGGCTATCACGTCCGCCGCCATGAAGCCGACATTGTGCCGATTGAGCGCATAGAGCGCGCCCGGATTGCCAAGGCCGACCCAGATTTGCATCATTCCACAGCCGAGCTGCTGTCGGTCAACAGCCACTCCCGTTCGTGCTGAGCCTGTCGAAGCACTGCCTTTTCTCCTCAGTTAGAGTAGGACAGCCCTTCGACAAGCTCAGGGCGAACGGGAGTGAAATGTCTTTTTTACTCAGTCGTAGCTTCGTCGTCACTGGCAACCGTGGTGTCGCCGCCGCTCGATTTGAGCGCGGACGGGGCAACCAGCGTGGCGATGGTGAAGTCGCGGTCGGTGATCGTCGGCACTGCGCCAGCGGGCAGCGTTACCGCGCTGATGTGCACCGAATCGCCGACATCATAGCCGGTCATGTCAATTTCCAGCTGTTCGGGGATGTGCGACGCGTCGCAGGCCAGCTCAACTTCGTGACGAACGATGTTCAGCACGCCGCCCTTTTTGAGGCCGGGTGACTTATCTTCGTTGATGAAGATGACGGGGACGTTGACGGTCAACTTGGTGTCCTTGCTCACGCGAAAGAAATCGACGTGGAGCGGACGGTCATTGACGGGGTGGAATGCCACGTCCTTGGGCAGCGTCGTGTGATGCTTGCCGTCGATGTCAAGATCGACAACCGAGTTGAAAAAGTGGCCCGTCATCAACACCTTGACCAGCGCTTTTTCCTCGACATGGATGATGGTAGGTTCGGCGTTGCCGCCATAGATGACGGCGGGGACGCGGCCATTGTTACGCAGTGCACGAGAGGCTCCCTTGCCAGCTCCGCTGCGTAGTTCGGCCGATAGCGTCAGCTGATCGCTCATTGGTTTTCTCCGATTGGATAATGTTGCATCACGGCACGCCTCCAGGGATGACCATGCCTATGAAGTGCGCGCGCTTAGCGGCGATGCACGCAAAAGGCAAGGGTTGGAGCGTTAGCGGATAGCGCGCACTTGGAACCCCGCCGCGCGAAGCAGGGTGGGCAGCGACTGCGCGCCGACCAAATGCCCTGTCCCGACCGCGACCATGACGGTGCCGGGGCGCTGCGCCCGCTGGGTTAATGCCGCTGCCCATGCACGGTTGCGGGCGTAAACCAGCGGTTCGGCAAGGCCCGGCGTGCGCGCTACATCCTCGCTCGCAAGCCTTGCCAACCGCGCCACATCACCGCGCGCCCAAGCGGTGAGGAGGTCACGGATGTCGGCGCGCGCCTGCCCCCGCTCGCGCACCGTTCGCGCCAGCATCGCGTCCTGCGTGGCGGGGGGGAGGGCGTCGAACAGCGCCAATTGGTCGGCGGCGCGTTCCAACCCGTGGATCGGTTTATGCGCGGCTTGGAATAGGCGGGTGAGCGTGGATTCGACCCCGGCCTCGCTCAACAGTCCAGCATCGGCGGATTGCACGCTGCCCAGCGCCATCGCCAGCCCCCAGCTTTCAAGCGTCTGTGCGGCCTGTTCGTCGATCCCCGCGCTTGCGGCGACATCGAGCGCGGGCTCGGCCAAATCGCGCCCGATCCGTGTATCGAGCGACGCCACGGGTTCATCGCGTGCAACGCGTGCGAACAGCGCCGGAATTTGTGGCAATTCGACCGGATCGAGTTCGAGCAACAATTCGTCGGCTTGCCCCACCGCCCTTGCCACCCGCGCATCCTGCCAGTTCAAATCGGGCGGCAATTGATGCACCGACCCGATCAGGATGAAGCGCGTGTCGCCATCGCTGGCCAGCCACATTGGCGGGTGCGCAGGGCCAGTGACCAGCGGCGCAGGTGCCGAGCAGGCGGCGAGCAGCAGTGCGAAGAGGGCGGAGAGTGTGTGGTGACGAAAGTTGAAGTGCAACAAATGCCGTTCGTCCTGAGGAGGGCTGACTTGCCCTCTATGATGCTGTGCTCCTGCGAAGGCAGGAGCGGTGGCAGTGTCGCGTTTCATATACAACGCTCCTGCCTTCGCAGGAGCACTATATGTTGGCCAAGGGAACGCCATTCCTCCTCAGGACGAACGGTGTAAAGAAAAAGCACCATATTCAATACGCAACCCGCGTCGCTATGATGCCTTGCGCGAACAGCATCTGTTGCACGCTGCCTGTTCCCGCCAAATGCCCCGCGCCAACCGCGACGAAATAGCGCCCGCCGGGTTCGGCAAGGCGCAGGCGGATCCACTCGGCCCAATTGGCGTTGCGGTCGGTCAGCAATATGCGCGCAAGTTCGGGCGATGACGCCAGTTCGGCGTTCATCAACGCGCCTAGTCTGTCAGGGTCGCCAGCGGCCCATTGGTCGATCATCGGAGCCAAGCTGTCTTCGCCGCTCAGCGCTGCTGCCGCGCTCGACACCAGGAAATCCACCTGAGTGTCTATCGCCATTGAGTCAAAAAATCCTATCTGAATGTCCGCACTTTCCAGCCCGCTGATGCGTTTGCCAGCGGCGGTTCCGGCGGCGGTCAACGTGGCTTCCACGCCATCGGTGGGGTTATATCCACGCTGGATCAGGGGCACGACCGACAGCAGCATGGCGGGCATCCACGGCTCGCGCGCTTCAAATGGCGCGGCGGGCAAGTGCATACGGGCCATGGCACGGGTATAGATGTCGCGTTGTTCGGGGCTTAGCCGCGCCGACAGGGTAATGCCGTCCTGCGCGCAACTAAGAACCGTTACC
>JBBTFY010000058.1:0-8664 GCA_038041635.1 Pseudomonadota bacterium | reverse complement strand
GTATTTGCAATATGTTATTGGTCGCCAGCGCCTCGAACGCATTTTTGGGGAAGATGTGGAGGATAAACTCAAAGAAGTTCAGCTGCTGCACCTCGCCCACCGCCTCAACCGTGGCCCCCGAGACATCTACGCCAACACCGGGCTCAAAGAAATTGACCATCAGGAGGCCGAGGCTGATCGAAATCAGGCTGGCGGTGATGAACCAGCTGATTGCGCGAAAACCGATGCGGCCAATCGCGCTGCTGTCGCCCATATGCGCGATACCGACAACGATGGTCGAGAGGATGAGCGGGGCAACGAGGAGTTTGATAAGGTTGAGAAAAATGCCAGACAGAAGGCCAAAGCTGTCGATATATAGCTTTTTGAGATCGGCCGTCGCACCGAACGGCCACACCGTCGTCTCGCCCGCAGGGATGAAGGTATAGACCAGCCAGCCAGCGATGACGCCGAGGATCATGCCCGCCAAAATATACCAGGTCAGCCGCTTGTCCATTATCCCACCCTTTTGCTTTGTCGCTTGTTGGCGATCAACCTAACAGCGCGCAGGGCTCGCGGCAATCATCCTCACTGGCTTTCCCGCAGACTGTGCGCCCATTCCAAAGTTGACAAAGTTGACACCAAGAACGGGCTCCGGTTTTCCAACATTTTCGCGGTTTTGGTTGACACTAAACAGGGGGTAAAACAACGACCGCCTGCGGGTTACAGGGGTGTTTTTGGGCTGTGGTGTAAACTTAATACACCTCGCTCTATCTGCGCTCGTCATTGCGAGCGAACGTAAGGGAGCGCGGCAATCCAGAAGCGGTGCCATAGACTGGATTGCCACGTCGGGCTTTGCCCTCCTCGCAATGACGAAGATGGTATTTCCCGCGAAGGCGCGGAGAAGGAGAAGGAGAAAGAGAAAATCATGGTGCCCCTGCGAAGGCAGGGGTCCAGCTGATAAGGTTGGAGATGGGCTCCGGACTAAATCCGGAGCACGATATGGTACCGATTAACAGGTTCAAAGAGCCACCCGTTAGCGCAAACTAGGGGAAGGGTAGAGAAAACCCCGCGAAACAGAGCAATAGTATCATGGCGTTATGCTTGTAGGAAAGCACATAGCGGGCACTGCACTAAGCGATGGACATATTAATTTGTTATGGTATCACATACCAATATTAGAAAGGAATGACTGAACAGCAATAAGCATAGGGAGCATTATCATGACACCGGGCACGGCATATGGGGGCGTGGTTTTGGGCGACAACAGCAGCACACCGATGAGCGAGCTTAACACCACGCCATTGATCGACGTCATGCTGTGTCTGCTGGTGATGATGATATTGTCGATCCCGGTTCAGACGCATTCGGTGAAAGTCGAATTGCCAACCGACGGTGGTCAGGCCCCTATCCTCCAAACCAACCGCATCACCATCAGCCAGGACGGCGTGGTGATGTGGAACGCCATTCCCGTCAATTATGCGCAGCTCCAGCATGCTCTTCGCGCGGCGCAGACCCTATCCCCCGCCTCCGAGCTGCAATTCGAGCCCGACGCACAGGCGCGCTATGTCGTCGTCGATACGGTGCTGGCGATGATCCGCCGTTCGGGCGCAGACAATATGGGGTTTGTCGGCAATGAACGTTATGTGGGCGATATTTAGCGTGACATGATTTTTAGTTCACGCTATGTTCCGCACGATTCGCATCTTAGAGCAGGATGAGATTTGATAAGGTCAAATTACCTGCTCAAAGTTCTTGTATTACCGTGTTTTGCGAGCTGCTCGGTGATTCCACCTCGCTTCAAAACGCTCTGGGAGCAAAGCCATGACCGCCGCCATCCAATTTTACACCAACCCGATGTCGCGCGGACAGATCGCGCGCTGGATGCTGGAGGAGGTCGGCGCGCCCTATGACCAGCACCTGCTGGACTATGGGACAACGATGAAGGCCCCCGAATACCTCGCCATCAACCCGATGGGCAAAGTGCCCGCGATCACCCACAATGGCTATGTCATCACCGAATGCGCCGCGATTTGCGCCTATCTGGCCGACGCCTTTCCCGACGCGGGCCTGGCGCCTGCGCCCCTGCACCGCGCCGATTATTATCGCTGGATGTTCTTTGCCGCCGGGCCGCTTGAACAGGCGATCACCAACAAGTCGCTGGGTTTTGAGGTGCCACCCGAAAAGGCGATGATGGCAGGCTATGGCAATTTCGGTGCGGCGATGGACGGGCTGGAAGCGGCGGTTACGGGAAAGGCATATATCGCGGGCGACGCGTTCAGCGCCGCCGACGTCTATGTCGGATCGCAGATCGGCTGGGGGTTGCAATTTGGCAGCATCGACAAACGCCCTGCGTTTGAGGCCTATTGGGCGGGGATTTGCGAACGCCCCGCTTACTTACGTGCCAAGGCGATAGACGGCGCGCTGATTGCCGCAGCGCAGGCGAAAGGGTGATAGTAACGCAGGAAATTGTCATTGCGAGCGGAGCGAAGCAATCCAGTGTTGTGCGCTCCTGTCCTGGATTACCGCGCCGGCCAGAAACTCGTTCGGACCTCCTCGCAATGACGGGGGCTGAGACGGGGCTTTTCCCTACTCGACCCAAAGAAAAACCCCGGCGGATTGCTCCACCGGGGTCTTACCTTAATCGTTAGAGTCTGTCCGCTTCAGATTGAATCGGATCAGCCTCTACTTTTCCTGCCTTCCGCCTTTTCCGAGCCGTTCGATGTTTCCATCTCACTCGAAAAGGCTCTTGAGCTCAGATCATTCACGGCTGCCGAACAGGTTGAGCAGCATCATGAACATATTGACGAAGTCGAGATAGAGGTTGAGCGAGCCCATGATGATGGCCTTGCCCGCAAACTCCGTGCCCATGACCTGATAATATTGGTTCTTGATCATTTGCGTATCATAAGCGGTGAGCCCTGCGAAAATCAGCACGCCAATCGCGCTGATTGCCAGACCCATCGCACCAGACTGAAAGATGAAGGCATTGAGCAGCATCGCCACGATCAATCCGACCAGACCCATCAACAGGAATGTGCCAAAGCCCGACAGGTTGCGCTTGGTCGTATAGCCAAACAGGCTGAGGCCAACAAACGCGGCAGAGGTCGAGAAAAACGCGGTCGCCACCGATTCGCCCGTGTACCGTAGCAAAACGGTGGATAGTGACAGGCCCATCGCCACCGCAAAGGCCCAAAACAGCGCCTGCATCGCCGCAGTGGACAGCCGGTTGATGCCAAAGCTCATCACCATGATGAACGCCAGTGGTGCCAGCATGATGACCCAAGCCATCGGCCCGCCAGCAATGATGAACTGTGCCGCGAGCGACGTTGCGCCACCTTGGGCAAACAGCATCGCGACAATCCCGCTGAGCAGGACACCCGACGCCATATAATTATACACTTTGAGCATGTGGCTGCGCAGCCCGGCGTCAACCGCCGCCGACGTCGCAGCGCCGCCCAGTGGGTTGGCCGTGGCGGGACCACGGGGGTCTGACCAATTTGCCATAGCTTCATTCTCCATCAATCGCGTGGGACCACCATAGGTCCCGCGCGGTTAGGCACAATATCGGGCACATCGGCTCCGCTTTCAAGTGGCAATTTTAATGGCTAATGGATAGCCATGCCGCGCCTGTTCATCGCCATTAAACCACCGCTGATCATCTCGGCCCCGTTGATCGCCGCAATGGGCGGGGTCGCGGGTGCGCGCTGGCAGAGCGCCGAGCAGCTTCACCTGACCTTATCCTTCCTTGGCGATGTCCGGAGCGAATATCTCGCCGACCTAGACGCGGCGCTCGCCGCCATCCGCCATCAATCCATCAGCATGTCGTGCAAAGGCGTCGGCCATTTCGCATCGAAAGGGCGCGCGACAACATTGTGGGCCGCCACGCACCCCGCCGAACCGCTGGCCGCTTTGGCCGCCAAGGTCGATCATGCGGTTCGCCACATCGGCATCACCCCGCAAGGCATGGGTCAAGGCATGGCGTTCGCGGCGCACATCACGCTGGCGCGGCTGAACCGGTCCAGTGGACCGATTGATGCCTTTCTGAGCGCGCAGGCCAATCTGTCAACGCCGGGCACAATCATCAGCGATTTCGGCCTGTATGAAAGCCATTTGGGGCCGGAGGGTGCTCGCTATACTTGCCTTGGCGACTATCGGTTCCACTAATGACCCTGTGCTTTTGAAAAAAGTGAATCTACTTTCAACTTGGCAAGCGCGCGCGCGCTCTGCTAGCCATTCGCATAACAGAATAGTGAGAGGGGAGCAGCATATGCCGGACAGCAAAAGCATGAGCGGGGATGACGCGTCTGGCCATGACGCACCGCCCGAACATGCGGCCCCCTATGCCTGGTATATGCTGTCGGTCCTCGTCGTCGTCTACATCCTCAACTTCATCGACCGACAGGTGATGAGCATTCTTGCCGTCGATATTCAGCGTGACCTTGGTCTCAATGGTAGTGAGATGGGATTTCTGGGCGGCGCAGCCTTTGGCGTCTTTTACGCACTGTTCGGCATCCCGCTCGGGCGGCTGGCGGACAATATGAGCCGAGTGAAACTGCTCACAATCGGCCTTTCCTTATGGTCTGTGATGACCGCGCTGTCAGGGTTTTCGCGCAACATAACGAGCCTGTCCTTCGCCCGCATGGGGGTTGGCATCGGCGAAGCGACCGCCAGCCCATCGGCTTATTCGTTGATTTCAGACTATTTCCCTAAACGGCAACGCGCCACCGCGCTCGCCATCTATTCGTCTGGACTTTATCTGGGTGGCGGCCTCTCGCTGCTCATCGGGGCCTATATCAAGGACGCGTGGAACCACAGCTATCCCGGCGGCGGCCCGCTGGGGCTGGTTGGCTGGCAAGCAGCGTTCCTTGCGGTCGGCATCCCCGGCCTCATCGTCGCAATATGGGTGGCGACGTTACGTGAACCCGTTCGCGGCGCGATGGATGGCACCAAGCCGACCCGTTCGCCAACACCGTTTCGCACCTTCTTGACCGACCTATCGACCATCATCCCGCCCTTCACATTGATTGGAGCCCACCAGCGTGGTGGACGAGCTTTACTGATAAACATCATCGTCGCGGCGATGTTTACAGCATTTGCGTGGGCCATGATCCACGCGACAGGCAATGTCCCGCAATGGTCGGCGGTATCGCTGGGCTTTTACGCCGTCTTTTCGTGGGCCAGCACGCTACGCGCGCGCGACCCCGCAACGTTCAAACTCATCTGGGGCACCCCCGCCTTTCTCTGCACATCGCTGGGCTATGGCCTGATCGCTATGGTCGCCTATGCCATCAGTTACTGGACCGCGCCCTATGCCGAAAGTGTTTTGCACCTGAACAAGCTGGAACTGGCCTTTTACATCGGCGGCGGTGGCGCGCTCGGCGGATTTTTGGGCGTCATATTGGGCGGCCGGATTGCCGATGCGCTGCATGTGCGCAACCCAGCGGGGCGGATATTGGTTGTCATCGGCGGCAGTCTGCTGCCCATCATCCCCGTGTTGATTGCCTTTACGACCCAAAGCGCCACGATATTTTACCTGATGCATTTTGTTGCGGTTGTGTTTGGCAGCAGCGCGCTGGGTGCCGCAGCTGCGACGACGCAAGACCTAGTGCTGCCCCGCATGCGCGGCACCGCCGCCGCCGCATTCTTTCTGGCGACAACGTTGGTCGGCCTCTCGTTCGGGCCCTATCTGGTTGGCCAGATTTCCGATTGGACGGGCACCATCGTCAATGGCGCGCTGGTCGGCAATTTGCGGTTTGGCATGTTGGCGATGATCGGGGCCTCGCCCCTTTCACTGGCGCTGTTGCTCTTTGCCTATCGCCTCGTCCCCGCCGCCGAAGCGAGTGTGCGCGAGCGCGCACGCGCGGCTGGCGAGGTGATTTAGGCTGGTATAAACACGGCGCAGGCCATACGCGCGCCGCTGTTCCCCGACGGGTCGGTGCGTTCATCATCGGCCGCCGCGTGGATGACAAGCGCAGCGCCATCGGCGTCGAGCAACCCGCCTTCACCGTCACCGCCCGGTTCGCCGGGCAAAGCGTAATGCAATTCGCCGCGCCCATCGGATCCGACAACCAGATTGGGCAAATCGCCCATATGGCTGCCCATCGGGTTCAATCGCCCATGCTGGCGGCTTGCCGGGTTCCAATGCCCGCCAGCGGACGTAAATGCGGGGGCGGCGCATTGGCCGACGCTATGAACATGCGCGCCATAGGTCCCAGCGGGTAGGCCGCTAACCAAAATCGACAATTCCATCCCCGCTGCACCGATGTGGATGACGGCTTCGCCGCGCAAAGCCCCAGCGGCGTCGCGGATGGTCGCGCTCGCCGCGCGTGGCGGCTCGTCATTGCTCGCCATCGTGGCGCAACCGCCAAGCAGGGCTGCTGGCAGGGTCAGGATTGCAATGGCGATTGGGCGGAAAATGCGCATGTTGGGGCTCCATAGCTTCAAAATATGGCGGCACCAGCCATGCCCCCACCCCAGCTGGCCGTCCAAGCCCTTATTGGCCCTCAAACCCTGTCTGGCAAGCCGATGCTGTGATGGACGAACCCAGCGCGCTCCACCTCGCCCCGGCGATAGACGTTGCGCAAATCGACCAATATTTTGCCGCGCATGATGCCCGCCAGTCGCCCAAAATCGAGCGCGCGGTACGCATCCCATTCGGTGACGATGACGACAACGTCCGCGCCGTTCGCAGCCGTATAAGCGTCGTCAACCAAAGTGACGCCGGGCAACATCGGCGCAGCTGCTTCCATCCCCTCGGGGTCGGTGGCAACAACCTCTGCGCCCGCGTCAAGCAAGCATTGCACGATCGCCAACGACGGCGCATCGCGCATGTCGTCGGTGTTCGGCTTGAACGTCAGGCCAAGGATGGCGACGCGCTTGCCCTTTGCGTCTCCGCCCAGCGCGGATCCCCCTGCCGCCGTCCCGCCCAGCGCGGCGATGACCTTACGGCCCATCGCGGCCTTGCGCTGATCATTGACCTTAACCACCGAAGCGACAATCTGTTGCGGGACGCCGAAATCCTGCGCGGTTTTAAGCAACGCCAGCGTGTCCTTGGGAAAGCAGGAACCGCCATAACCGGGGCCGGCGTGGAGGAACTTGGAGCCGATGCGGTTATCAAGGCCGATGCCGCGCGCGACATCCTGAACGTCCGCGCCCGCCGCTTCGCACAGGTCGGCAATTTCATTGATGAACGTAATCTTGGTCGCCAAAAATGCGTTGGCGGCATATTTGGTCAGTTCCGCCGTGCGGCGTCCGGTGAACAGGATTGGCGCTTCGTTGAGGAACAGCGGGCGATAAATCTCCTTCATCACCGCGCTCGCGCGGTCATCATCGGTGCCGATGACGATGCGGTCGGGGCGTTTGAAATCGCTGATAGCCGCGCCTTCGCGCAAAAACTCCGGGTTCGACACAACCGGCACATGCTTGCCGCCCGAAACCTCGGCGATTATCCGCTCTACCTCGTCGCCCGTTCCAACAGGGACCGTCGATTTGGTGACGACCACACAGTCGCGCGACAAATTCTCGCCAATTTCCCGCGCAGCCGCGTGAACATAACTAAGGTCGGCATGGCCATCGCCCCGGCGCGACGGCGTCCCCACCGCGATGAACACCGCGTCCGCGTCCGCAATCCCGGTGGCAATGTCGGTAGTGAAGCTCAAACGGCCCGCCGCGACATTGGCGGCGACCAACCCCTCTAGCCCCGGCTCGAATATCGGCATCCGCCCGGCGAGCAGTGCGTCGATTTTGCTCTGATCCTTGTCCACGCACACAACGGTGTGGCCGAAATCGGCGAAGCAGGTCCCGGAGACAAGGCCAACATAGCCGGTGCCAATCATCGTAATTTTCATCGAAACACTTCCTGCACTTCAAGCGGAGAGAGGTAGGGTGAGGCATTCACCAAAAAGAATCGCGAAGGCCCCCTATCATAAAGCAATGGGGCCGCAACCCAAGTTGCAACCCCATAGCGTCTTACTTCAGGTTAAGCGTCAGAATTCGCGTGCGTAACGCTCATTTCCGACAAAACCAAGGCCGGCAACACCAGTCTGTTTGATAAGCGCCAGTACCGAATCAACCACCGCGTAACGGGCATATGGATCGGGCTCAAACTGCAGCTCAGGAGTTGGTGTAACAAGCTTGGTCGCCTCAAGATTCTGAGTCAACTGCGTAAAATTGACCGGCACGCCGTTCCACAGCACCACGCCCTGAGCTGTTATCAATATCTTGTTTTGCATTGGTAGCTCCGGTGGTGGTGGCCCACCCACGGGCAGGTCAATTTTCACCGCGTGCGTCTGAATGGGGATAGACAGGATCATCATCACCAACAGGCACAGCATAACGTCGATCAATGGCGTCGTGTTCATTTCCCCCATTGGGGCATCTGACTCACCGCCGCCTACGCTCATTGACATGAGATATTTCCTTTCAATTCACGCAGCCGTTATAGGCGTTGAAGCGTTGCGGAGCCAGGTGCCGGTTCAGAAATGAAGCCGATTTTCTGGAATCCCGCATATTGCATGGTGTAAATGACACCGCCGATGCATTTATACGGTGTATTGATGTCACCACGAATATGCACTTCGGGCATGTTTTCCTCAGTGATATTTTCCGCTCCACCGAGATTAGCAATCAATCTGTCAAGACGCTTTCTTCCTTCAATCAATAACTGTGATGAATCAATTGGAGAGG
>JBBTFY010000057.1:0-8935 GCA_038041635.1 Pseudomonadota bacterium | reverse complement strand
GGATGGAGACGCCAAATAACGCAATCGCCAGCGCAATGATGTTTTCGCGCGTTGACTGCGCACTCCCGCGCAATTGCTCCAACGCTTCGGCGTCGCGCGCGGCTTGCTCGGCCCGTGCACGTTCACCGGCCAAAGCGGCGGTGCGCGCTTCCTCTGCGGTCATGGCATCGGCGCGGGCGCGCGCTTCATCGGCGCTGACACAAGGCGTTGCGACGCCAGTAAAGCTCCGTCCCGCTTCGCGCAGGAACGCCGCAATTTCGCGCACATCAACGGCAAAAGCGAACGGCGAATCGCCCTCCTCGGCGCGGGTCACCAGCGTGTTGACGCCCAGCACTCGGCCGCAGCGGTCAACCAGCGGTCCGCCCGAATTGCCACGCGCTATGTCAGCATCATGGACCAGCGCGGCGACGCCATTGATATTATCGTGCGACGAGATGATGCCATCCGAAGCGACGGGAGCACGCGGGCGGATGAAGTCGGTCATATTCTGCGCGCTCGCCAGATCGACATTGCCGGGATAGCCCAGCGCATAGACGGTTTGCCGCTGTGCCACATCGCCTGTGTAAATCGCGGCGGCGGGGACGCGCCCGGCTACGATTTCGATAATCGCCAGATCGCGCGCGCGGTCGATGCGGATCAGACGGCCGGGGTAGCTGCGCGACCCCTCGCTCGGGACGATGCCAATAACGACATTATCGGGATATTCGGCGGCGTCGGACACAACATGCGCGTTGGTGATGATACGATTGGGGGCGATGGCAAAGCCGCTGCCATGGCCAAAACCAACCACCTCGCCGCGAACCATGGCGACGGTGACAACGCGCACGACGCTGCGTTCGGTAGCGGCAACATCGTCGATGCGCGTCGGCGGTGTGGGCGCGGCGATGGGCGCGGCGGGAGTTGGCGCGGTTGGCTTTGCCAGCACAGCGGGCGCAGCGCCGAACAGCGTCAGCGTCAGTAGAGCCAAGCGGAGCAGTGCCATCATCACCATGTTTCCTATCCTCGTCACCCTGAACGCGTTTCAGGGTCCATTCTCAATCCATATATTGAAAGGAACGCTGAATAGACTCCGGATCAAGTCCGGAGTGACGAACTATAATTGGTCGTTAGCGCCATCAACTTTGAAAGCAAGCATCGGGACGCATGGAGGTGCTTGCCTGCGGTAAATAGCGGCTTCAACCACAAAGGAACCCCCATGACCTATCGCATATCCGGCCTACCCCCCGAAGCTTTTGCCGAACTCTTGACGCTTGATGATGCAGCACTGGCGGCCCATGGTGCCATGCGCGTCACCGCGACGGCAAAGCCCGGCTTTCCCTGCCGTATTACCTTGGAAGATGCCGAAGTGGGTGAAGAGCTCATCCTGCTCCACCATATCAGCCACGATGTCGCCACCCCCTATCGTAGCGCCTATGCCATCTATGTGCGAGTGGATGCGCGCGACACCGCGACCTATCATAACGCTTTGCCGCCGGTGTTTGAGGGCCGCCCGATTGCACTGCGCGGCTTTGACGGGGCCGGCATGCTCAAAGGGGCGCTGCTTGCGCTACCTGGACAGGTCGATGAACAGATACGCGCCCTGTTTGCACGCGATGAAATAGCTTATATTCACGCACATAATGCGGCGCATGGTTGCTTTGCCGCTAGGATCGACCGAGCATGAGTTCAACCTCCATCCCCAACGACGAAGCATGGACCGCCGTGCTGCGCCGTGACCGCAGTTATGATGGGCGCTTCATCACCGGCGTGCTGACGACGGGCATCTATTGCCGTCCGTCCTGTGCTGCGCGACATCCGGCGCGGACCAATGTGCGGTTTTTTGTTGATGGGGCTGCGGCGAAGGCAACGGGACTGCGCGCCTGTCTGCGCTGTTTGCCCGACGATGTCGCACGCGATGAGGTGGCCATGGCCAAGGCGCTTGCATTGTTAGTAGCAGAAGGCGCCCCGCGTTTGGACGCGCTCGCTGCCGCCGTCGGCTATGCCCCGCACCATTTCCATCGCCTGTTTAAGCGCGCGACGGGCGTGACGCCTGCCGCCTATGTCCGCGCATTGCGGGCTGGCCGGGCGCAGGATGCACTGTCGAGCACGGGCCGCGTTACCGATGCGATTTACGATGCGGGCTATTCTGGCCCCAGCCGATTTTATGCCGAGGCGAATAAGCGATTGGGGATGACCCCTAGCGCGTGGAAAAATGGCGGGGCGGGGGTGACGATCCGCTGGTCGGTGGTGGCAACCTCGCTTGGCCAGATTCTGGTCGCTGCGACTGACAAGGGAATATGCCGTCTGTCGTTCGATGAAGGGGTGGAGGAACTGCACGTGCGTTTCCCCAACGCAACAATTGTGGCTGGCGATGGCGCGATGACACAGCTGGTGGCGAGCGCGGTGCTGGCGGTCGAACAGCCCGGCAGAATGCCGACCCTGCCGCTCGACGTTGCGGGAACGGCCTTTCAGCAAGCGGTGTGGGCCGAATTACAGCGCATCCCGGCGGGCGAAACCCGCACCTATGCGCAAATTGCGGCGGCGGTCGGCAAGCCCAAAGCCGTGCGCGCGGCGGGCAGCGCCAACGGCGCGAACAATGTTGCGGTGCTCATCCCGTGCCACCGCGTTATCCGCAGCGACGGCGGCCTTGGCGGCTATGCTTATGGCGTGGAGCGCAAGGCAAAATTGCTCGAACGCGAGGCAATGGGTTAAATCCAGCGCCGCACTCGCGCGCAATAGGCGGTGTATTCCGCGCCGAACTTGGCCGTTAAATACGCCTCCTCTCGCGCAATCACTTGCGTGCGGATGATGACCATCACCGGCAGCGCCAGCAATAGTGCACCGAGGCTGGACATGGCCACCGCCAGGCCGAGGAACACCGACACCATCCCCAAATACATCGGGTTGCGGGTATGGCTATATATACCAGTGTCGATGATGCTGGTCGTCGATTTCCATGGGCGCACATCATTATGCGCACGGCGGAACCGCCCAGTGGCCGTAATCGACAGCGCAGCTCCGGCAACGATGAAGCCCACGCCCACGCCAACCCGCGCCCAAATCGGCAGAGCAATTTGCCAAGGCAGTATGAAATCGAGCGCGCGTCCGATGGCGAGCATCCCCAGATAAATCAGGGGCGGCGGAAAGCTGACCCGTGCGCTATCATCATCAACCGCCATCGCTCACTCTCCCGCTCTATCCTCACGCCACACCAACACCGGTTGGCGCGCGGCAAGCACTTCGTCAACCCGCGATCGTGGGCTGAAATGCGGCGCGGATTTTAGGCTCGGATCACCCTGCTTAGCCCGCAATGCCACGGACCGCAACGCGCCGATGAACTGGTCGAGTGCGGTCTTGCTCTCTGTCTCCGTCGGTTCGACCAGCATCGCGCCGTGCACCACCAGCGGAAAATAAACGGTCATCGGGTGGTAACCCTCATCGATCATGCCCTTTGCGACATCAATCGTTGTAAAGCCCTCGGCTAGCCCCGCATCGCTAAACAGCGCCTCGTGCATGCACGGGCCGCTGTGCGCAAATGGCGCGTCGAGAACGTCCTCAAGGCTACGCAGGATATAATTGGCGTTGAGCACGGCGTCCTCGGCAACTTGGCGCAGGCCATCTGCGCCGTGGCTGAGGATATAGGCGAGCGCGCGGGTGAACATCCCCATCTGGCCGTGGAACGCGCACATCCGGCCAAAACTTTGCGCATGATGGTCGGCGGCCGTTTCCTCTTCGATCAGCACGAACCGCTCGCCCTGCCTCTCGACAAAAGGCAATGGGGCAAAGGGCGCGAGCGCAGCCGATAATACCACCGGGCCAGAGCCCGGGCCGCCGCCACCATGGGGCGTGCTGAATGTTTTATGCAAATTGATGTGCATCGCATCGATGCCCAAATCGCCGGGGCGCACGCGCCCGACGATGGCGTTAAAATTGGCACCGTCGCAATAAACATAGCCGCCGACGCCATGCACCGCGTTCGAAATCGCCTTCATATCGCGCTCGAACAAGCCGCAGGTGTTGGGGTTGGTAATCATCACGCCGGCAACATCCGGTCCCAACCGCGCCTTCAATGCCGCTACATCGACGCGGCCTTCGCTCGTCGCCGGGATGCTCTCAACCGCAAACCCCGCAAAAGCCGCAGTCGCAGGGTTGGTGCCATGCGCACTTTCGGGGACCAAAATAACGCGGCGGTCCTCCCCGCGCGCCTCCAGCGCAGCCTTGATGCACAAAATTCCGCACAGCTCGCCATGTGCGCCAGCCTTGGGCGACATCGCAACGGCCTGCATCCCTGTGAGCGTGATGAGCCAATGCGCCAGTTCGTCAATCACGCCGAACGCACCCTGCACAGTTGATTGCGGTTGCAGCGGGTGAATGTCGGCAAAGCCCGGCATCCGCGCGACCTTTTCATTCAGGCGGGGATTGTGCTTCATCGTGCACGAGCCGAGCGGGAACAGCCCAAGGTCAATCGCGTAATTTTGCCGCGAAAGCCGCGTGTAATGCCGCACCACTTCGGATTCGGACAGGCCGGGTAAGCCAATGGGCGCGGTGCGCAGCAATCCTGCAAGCTCGTCTGTTGCGACCGCCGCCAGGTCAAAATCAACCCCGGTCCGATCGCTTGCGCCAATCTCGAAAATCAGCGGTTCTTCGAGCATCAGCGCATGGTTGCCGGTAAAGGTTTCGTCCATGCTCATGACAGTAGCTCCCCAAGCGCCGTGCAAAGCACCGCGATGTCCGCGTCACTGGTCGTTTCGGTCGCGGTGACGAGCAGGTCATTGGCAAGGTCAGCGCGGTCGGGATAGAGCCGCCCCAGCGGCACCCCGCATAATATACCGCGCGTCGCCAGTGTCCGTGCGACCTCTCGTGCATCTGCGTTAAGAGTGATGCGGAACTCATTGAAAAATGGACCTGATGCTACGGTAACGCCCAGCACTGCGTTCAACGCCGCCGCCGCCGCTGTGGCGCGCGCATGGTTGATCACCGCCAATTGCCGCAGCCCCGCTTCGCCCAACAAGCTCATATGAATGCTGAACGCCAGCGCACAAAGCCCTGAATTGGTGCAGATATTGCTCGTCGCCTTCTCCCTGCGGATATGCTGTTCGCGCGTTGACAGCGTCAACACATAGGCGCGCCGGCCTGTCGCATCGACGCTTTGCCCACACAGGCGACCGGGCATTTGCCGGACATATTTGTCCTTGCACGCAAACAGCCCCAGATAAGGCCCGCCAAATTGCAGGCCAACACCAATCGACTGTCCTTCGCCGACGACGATGTCCGCGCCCATAGCCCCCGGCGCTTCGATCAGCCCCAGCGCCACCGGTTCGGTGACCACCGCAATCAGCAGCGCACCCGCCGCATGCGCGGCCTCCGCCAAGGGTCGCAAATCGGTGACGCGGCCAAAAATGTCAGGATATTGGACAACGACACAGCTTGTCTCACCATCAATCGCCGCGATCAACGCCGCCCCTTCATCCGCCAGTGGATTGGGCGTCATTTCGACCAACGTGTCGCCCGTATATTTGGACATCGTCCGCGCGACGCTGGCATAATGGGGGTGCAGTCCGCCCGCGATCAGCGCTTTGGATCGCTTGGTCACGCGCCGCGCCATGCCCACGGCCTCCCAGCACGCGGTCGAGCCATCATACATCGACGCATTGGCAACATCACAGCCATAGAGCCGCGCAACTTGTGTTTGAAACTCAAACAACATTTGCAAAGTGCCCTGCGCTATCTCGGGCTGATAGGGGGTGTAAGCGGTCAAAAATTCGCCGCGCTGGATCAGATGATCGACGCTGGCGGGAATGTGGTGGCGATACGCGCCCGCGCCCAGGAAAAACGGCACGCTACCCGCCGCCATATTGCGCCCGCTGAGCGCAGCCATGTGCCGTTCGACGCTGAGTTCGCTAGCGTGCAGTGGCAAGCCCGCGATTGGCCCATCAAGGCGCGCTTCGGCGGGGACATCGGCGAACAGATCGTCGATAGACCCCGCACCAATGACGCCAAGCATCGAGCGTCTGTCGGCGTCGTTCAGCGGTAGGTAGCGCATCAAAGCCCGCCCACAAACGCTGCATAGCTGGCCGCATCCATCAACCCGTCCAGCTCACCGCTGTCTGACAGCGTCAGTTTGAAGAACCAGCCCCCCCCTGCAGCTGCACCCTCCGCCGCGCTGTTGACCAAAGCCGGATCGGCTTCGAGCGCATCATTGCCCGCCGTGACCGTGCCCGACACCGGCGCATAAACGTCCGACGCAGCCTTGACCGATTCGACAACGGCGCACGGCTCGCCCTTGCTCAACGCCTTGCCTGCTGCGGGCAGTTCGACGAACACGACATCGCCCAATTGGACCTGCGCATAGTCGGTGATGCCGACGGTCGCGGCCGTGCCGTCAACATCAACCCATTCATGATCTTCGGTAAAATAACGTGGCATCGTTCAGGCTCCCCTACTGATTGTTTTTGCGGACATAATTGTGCGGAATGAATGGCATGGCAGTCACGGTTAGGCCGATGCGTTTGCCGCGCACATCGGCTTCGAGCTTTGTTCCCAGCGCGGCAAAGCCACTTGCCACATAACCCATGGCGATTGGCGCGCCGAGCGATGGTGCAAACCCGCCTGAAGTAACGGTGCCAACATGCTGTTGTTCATGATAAATCTCTGCGCCTTCGCGCACCGGCTGGCGGCCATCAACGGTAAAGCCAACGCGCTTGGTCGGCGCACCGTCGCTGAGATGCCCTAGGATACGCGCTGCGCCCGCAAAGCCGCCTTCCTCGCGCCGCCGCTTGGAAATCGCGAACGACAGGTCGCCCTCAACCGGGTCAATGCGCGCATCAAGGTCGTGGCCATAGAGCGGTAATCCCGCCTCCAGCCGCAGCGAATCGCGCGCGCCCAATCCGATGGGCTTAACTTCATCCATCGCGCACAGCGCATCGGCGAGTGCCACCACATGCTCCGCCCCGACTGAAATCTCGAAACCATCTTCGCCGGTATAGCCCGAACGGCTGATGCCCAGCGGCACGCCGCCCCACATAAATGGCCCAGCCTGCATGAACACAAGCGCCGCGACATCGGGCACTAGCCTGGCCAGCGCACCCGCCGCCTTTGGCCCCTGCAAAGCCAGCAGAGCAGCATCCTCGTCATAATTGATCGTCACGGTTTCGGGTAGAGCGTCATAGAGATAGGCGATGTCATCATGCTTCACCGCGCCGTTGACGACGATATATAAATGGTGCCCCGTGTTGGTGATCATCAGATCGTCGAGGATGCCGCCGTCTTCGCCAAGCAGCAGCGAATAGCGCATCCGCCCGGGTTTCAGCGCTGATATATCGCCGGGCACAATGGCCTCCAACGCACTCGCCGCGCCTTCGCCGATCAACTGGAGCTGCCCCATATGCGACACGTCGAACAGCCCCGCATTTTCGCGCACCCACAGATGTTCGGCCATGATCCCGTCATAGTGGATCGGCATATGATAGCCCGCGAACGCGACCATCCGCGCGCCCTTTGCGCGGTGCCACGCATCGAGCGGCAACGCCAATGTCTCGATTTCGGGGCCGTCTTCAGGGTGGCTATTGTCGGTCATCTGGAGCATCCGTGGGCATGAGGCAGGCACAGCATCCGGGCCAGAAAACCGACCCATCACACTGCCCCCTCTGTCACTTTACCTGAGAGTTTTCGCGTCGCCCGGCCCCAATAAGAGCTGGCGATGCTTACACCGTCGGTGACAGCGCGGGCGGACCCATGCTGTGCTTTCCAGAGTGTCGCAAAAGCCGATGCGGTCCTTTTGCCTGAGAGTTTCCGGGGCGGTTGCTCCTTCGGCGATCAGGCTGGGCCCGATGCTCTCCCGCTTCGTCAGCGACGCTGTTCGCACTGGCCGATGGGGCGAGTGGAGTCAATGTGCTTCACTCCCCGCTTGCCTTGATTTGATCCTTCCGTCATTCAACACATAGTTCACGCGAAAGGGACGCAATGCGGCTTATGATTGCAAAAATCGGCTTGGCGATGGCGTTGCTCCTCTCCGCCCCCGCTACCCACGCGCAAGACGCGTCTGTCGTGCTCCAACCCACTACCCAGTGGCGGGTGAATTATGCTGAAAATGAATGCCAATTGCTCCGAACTTTTGGTTCAGGCGATCAGATGGTGGCGCTGCGCTTCGCTCGTTCGGCCTCATCAAGAACGTTTGACTTTGTTCTCGCTGCGCCTGCTATGCCGCGCTTTGCGCATCGACTCAAAGTTACTTTGAGCCTCGATCCTCAAGGGGTGGAAACAGAATCTGACGGCTTTTCTTCGCAGATTACAGGTCGAGAAGAGCATTTTTTGAGGATATTTGATGCCGATGCATCGCTCTTACCACAATTCACCGCAGAGCAGATTTTGACCGTTCGTGCGCAAAACACGGTATTCCGGCTCAACCTTACCAATGTTCGCGCGGCAATCGCGGCGCTGCAGACTTGCCAGGATGATCTGCTAACGGGTTGGGGATTTGATCTCGCTGCTTACCGCGCACTTCGATCTGCGCCAAACCCTGTTGGCAATGAAGCCAATTGGGTAAGAACCAGTGATTATCCAGGAACATGGGCTACTGGGATAACAACAATGCGACTGTTGATTGGGGTCAGCGGCAGGGTCGCCAACTGCGTTGTCGTGGTGCCAAGCGGATCACCACGGCTCGACACTGCTGCCTGTGATGCTCTAACGGAGCGCGCACGATACAGCCCAGCGATCAGCGCGGACGGGTCTCCCACTGAGGCATCCATCTTAAAGCGCGTCCGCTGGCAGCGTGGCTAGTCGGCGCACAAACACCGCTTTCCTACAGCCATATGGCATGACAATGCGCCCACATGACTGTGCCTGTTGCCCTTAGCCAGAGCCGCACCATCCGTGCTTGTTTACAAGTGGGAAAGGCCAGAATGCAACACGCCCGGCACCGCTTCCTTGCCAAACAGTTCGGCAAAGCGGTCGA
>JBBTFY010000056.1:0-10393 GCA_038041635.1 Pseudomonadota bacterium | reverse complement strand
GCAGCATGCGGGGATCGGCATCGACAAGTGGCAAGGTTGAAGGCACGTCGAGCACCAGTTTGTGAGCAATAAGCTCCGCCTTCAAATCCTGCCCGGCAGCGACCACTGCGTCGGTCAGATCAAGCACATCATGCCGCACAACCAGCGCCTCTGCCTCAATTCGCGTCATCTCCACAAGATCATCGAAAACACGGCGCAGACGGCGTGCTTCGGCTTTGAGCGTGCGTGTCGTGCCGCTTTCGCCATGCGCCGCTGACAGCGTATTCGCCGCCGCGACTACCGCAGTGAGGGGTGTTTTCAGATCATGGCCGATGGAGGAGAGCAGCGTTGCACGCAAATCGTCTCGCTGTTTGAGCGCGTCAATATCGCGCGCTTGTGATTCGAGTCTGATCCGTTCGTGCGCAAGTGCCGCTTGTCCTAACAGCGTCGCAAACAGGATGCGCTTTTCAGGCGGGATAGGTGTGCCGCGCTCGTTACTACCAACGGCCAAAACGGCAAGCACCCCAAGCGACGTCGTAAGTGGGTGGAACTGCCAATCGCTTGCCGTCAGAGTTCCTGTATCCCGGCCCGTTGTTTCGCTGCGCTCAAACGCCCAATCAGCCGCCGCTATATCCAGCGGCCCAAGCGAAGGATTCGGGGGTTGTGAGGCGATCACAGCAACGGCCAGGTCTTTTCGAGCAAGAAGCATCGTTGACACGTCAAGCAAGGCTGCAATTTCATCACAAACCGTTGCCGCAGTTCCGGATTCGTCAGACACAACCGCCAGCCTTTGCCCGAATGCTGCAATCGCTGCATTTTCAGTTGAGGTGCGCGCGCCGATATTGGCCTCTCGTTTCAATTTCCCGGTCAACTGGCTGGCGAAAACAGCAACCCCCGTCAGGATCATGAAGGTAATGGCGTTCTGCGGGTTGCTGATCGTGAAGGTATGGACTGGGGGCAGGAAAAAGAAGTTATAGGCCAGCGCGGCGGTGATGCTGGCGATCAGCGCCGGACGAAGACCATAAAGCGTTGCGGTTGCAATCACCGGAATCAGATAGAGCAGATCAATCGAATTGACGCCTATGACCGAGGCAACCGCAACCGAAGCAGCGGTTGTCAGTGCGACAAGCGACAACCCTATGACCGTCCCTGACGCATTGAACGGTCGCGACCTGCGCGTATCATCGTCGGTAATTTTAGTGGCGATGCTGGTGGGCATGACGTGAACCGACACGCTTTCAAGCCCGCGCACCAGTTGATCAACGACTGACCCGTGGCGGAGTACGAACCACAAGCTCCGCCGGGATTTGCCGATAACGACCGCCGTTGCCTTGGCTTCGATGATATGCGCGCGCAGTCCTTCGATAACCGTTGCAGCCGGAATCGTGGCCAAGGTTGCCCCGAGTTCAGACGCAAGCTTGAGCGCACCTGCTATCCGTTCTCTCGCTTCGCCCCCAAGCGTTGCGCTGCGCGGGGTTTCAACCGTCACTGCGGTCCATGTTGCCCGCATCGCATCGGCGAGCCGCTTGGTCGCGCGGATCAAGGCTTCTCCGCCCGGTTGATCGCCCACGGCGACGACAATCCGCTCGCCCGCCGCCCAGTTACCTGCATCGCCTGCAATGCGGACATGATCGAGCATCTGGAGATCGACCGCTTGCGCCGCGCGCCGCAGTGCCAGTTCCCGCAGGGCAGAAAGATTGGATTTGGAGAAGAAATGGCCGAGCGCGCGGGTTGCCTCATGCGGGATATAGACTTGGCCAGCCTTTAACCGCTCAATCAGCTCATCAGGTGGCAGGTCGACGACCTCGATTTCGGCATCGTCGAGAATCGCATCGGGAACAGTCTCTCTCACCCGCACCCGCGTAAATCCCGCCACTACATCGTTGAGACTTTCGACATGCTGAATGTTGAGCGTGGTCAGGACGTCGATCCCGGCGTCGCGCAGTTCTTCAATATCCTGCCAGCGTTTGGGGTGGCGGCTTCCGGGCGCGTTGCTATGAGCAAATTCATCCACGAGCGCGATCTTCGGCTTGCGCCTCAGCATTGCATCCAAATCAAGTTCTGTCAGCTTGTGTGCGCCATGCTCGATTACAGTTCGAGGCAAAACCTCAAACGGCGCAACCAGTTTTTCAGTATCCGCGCGGCCATGCGTTTCGACGATACCGACGACGACATCTTTGCCTTGCGCGAGGAGGTCAGCCCCCTCGCGCAGCATCTCGAACGTCTTGCCCACGCCAGGGGCAGCTCCGAGGAAAATCTTGAGTCGCCCGCGCGCTTCCTTTCGCGCTTGTCTAAGCAGCGTTTCGGGGGAGAGTCGTTTGGTTTCGCTTCCTATCACTGCGCCAGTGTAGCCGAATTCCGGTCAAGCTGTCGATTGAGGAGTAATACATTGACATGCGGCTCGCCGATGATTCCGAAGAGCGGATACTGTATGGCTTCCAGTACCAAAGCCCGGAGCTGTTGCGGTGCCATATCACGTGCTCTTGCTACCCGGCCCACTTGGAAAAGGGCCGCCTCGGGGCTGAGATCGGGATCAAGCCCCGAGGCGCTAGTGGTGACGAGGTCAGGCGGAACAGCCGCCTCCGGCATTCCTAGAGCGCGCGCATCAGCCACCCGTGCGGCGATTGCGTCGCGCAAATCCTTTGAACCCGGCGCAAGATTGGTCGCTGCCGATGCAGAGGCATCATAGCCATTGCCCGCAGCGGATGGCCGGGGGTGGAAGTAGCGGGCATCGGCGAAATTCTGGCCGATGAGTTCGGAGCCGACTATTATGCCGCCATCTACGATCAAACTGCCGTTCGCTTGTGACGGAAATACCGTCTGGGCAATGCCGGTAATCGCGAGTGGATAAGCAATCCCGGTTAGCGCCGTGAGCAGGAATAGCAGCACAAAGGCGGGACGGAGCGCGGAGCGGATTTCTGCAAGCATGATAAGTGACCTTTAAGCCCAGTTCTAAGCCAAATTCAGGCCAGTGACGGCCATGTCGATAATCTTGATGCCAACAAACGGCGCGAGCAGCCCACCGACGCCATATATTGCGAGGTTGCGGGCGAGCAGGCTTCCAGCGCTGGCGGGGTGATATGCGACTCCTTTGAGCGCAAGCGGCACCAGCGCGGGGATAATGAGAGCATTGAAGATGATCGCCGAGAGGATTGCACTTTCAGGACTGTCCAGTTTCATGACGTTCAACGCACCGAGGCCCGGATACAGCACGATGAAGATCGCGGGCAGAATCGCGAAATATTTGGCGACATCATTGGAGATTGAGAAGGTGGTTAGAGCGCCGCGCGTCATCAGCAACTGTTTGCCGAGGCCGACAATCTCGATGAGTTTGGTGGGGTCGCTGCCGAGATCGACCATATTGCCAGCTTCGCGCGCCGCCTGTGTGCCTGTGTTCATCGCAACGCCCACGTCAGATTGTGCAAGCGCAGGCGCATCATTCGTGCCATCGCCGCACATCGCTACGAGCTTGCCACCCGCCTGTTCCTTGCGGATCAGCTCCAGCTTGTCCTCCGGGGTGGCTTCGGCGAGGAAATCATCAACCCCGCTTTCAGCGGCAATGCTAGCAGCGGTCAGAGGATTGTCGCCAGTAATCATCACCGTGCGGATGCCCATCCGGCGCAATTCGCCAAAGCGTTCGCGAATGCCCGCCTTTACAATGTCCTTCAGATGGATGATGCCGAGAAGGCGGCTGCCGTCAGCGACGGCGAGCGGAGTGCCTCCCGAGCGCGCAATAGTGTCCGCAATATCGCGCAGCGCCTTCGCCTTGGCCGGGTCAACGCTATCGCCCAGCCGTTTGAGAACGGCATCGACCGCGCCTTTGACGAGCGCGCGCCCATTCTCTCCGGCGCCGATAAGCAGACCGCTCACTCGTGTTTGTGAGGTGAATTTGATGGGCTCTGCGCCTACGGGCATTCCCTCGCCATCGTGCCCTGTTTCGTTGGCCAACACGACGATAGAGCGCCCTTCGGGTGTTTCATCGGCAAGGCTGGCCAAACGCGCGGCAGCTATGAAATCCGCCAACCCTACGCCAGGAACCGGCAGGAACTCGGTCGCCTGACGGTCGCCAATCGTGATCGTGCCGGTCTTGTCGAGCAGCAGCGTATCAATATCGCCTGCGGCCTCCACGGCGCGGCCTGACTTGGCGAGCACGTTGAAGCGCACCAGCCGATCCATGCCCGCGATCCCAATAGCCGAAAGCAGCGCCGAGATTGTTGTGGGAATGAGGGTCACGAACAGCGCGACCAGCACCGGCACAGCAAGCGAACCGCCCGCATAGGAGGCGAAAATGGGAAGTGTCCCAACCGCAATCAGGAAGATTAGCGTCAGTCCCGCCAGCAAAATCGTGAGCGCAATTTCATTGGGTGTCTTCTGGCGGCTTGCTCCTTCAACCAGTGCAATCATCCGGTCGAGAAACCCTTGGCCAGCGCCCGCCGTCACGCGTACCTTTACACTATCGGACAGCACCCGTGTCCCCGCTGTCACTGCCGAACGATCGCCGCCAGCCTCGCGGATTACGGGCGCGCTTTCGCCCGTAATCGCGGCCTCGTTGATTGAAGCAACACCCTCAATCACTTCGCCATCTGCCGGAATCAAATCGCCAGTTTCGACCAGCACGATCTCGCCGACCTCAAGTTGGCTCGCTCCGACAATCTCATAAAGATCGCCTGTCCCGAGGAGGAGTTTTGCCTTCAAATCGGCCTTGGCTGCGCGCAGGCTGGCCGCCTGTGCCTTGCCGCGTCCTTCCGCGATGGCTTCGGCAAAATTGCCGAACAGCACTGTTAGCCACAGCCAGAAGATAAGTTGCCCCTCAAACGCGGGATGGCCTGTACCGGTCGCCAGTCCGCGAACCCAGAGTATTGTTGAAAGCGTCGCCACCATTGCGGTCACAAACATTACCGGATTGCGGATCAGTACGCGCGGATCGAGCTTAATAAACGCATCACGTATAGCGGCTGTCATCAGAGCGCCGGTGAACAACGATGGTGCCTGGGTCTGGGGTGCCTGGGTTTCTGAAGTCATCACAGGAGTCCTTAATTCAGGGTGCCAGCGGAAAGCTGAAACTGGTCAGCAATCGGCCCGAGCGCGAGGCTTGGCAGGAAGGTCAGGCCACCGACGATCAGGATGATCGCCACGAGCAGTCCGATCCACAGCAGCCCCGTCGTCGGGAAAGACCCCGCACCCGGAGGTACACGCCTCTTGGCCGCTAAACCGCCCGCAATTGCCAACACGGGAAGGATTACCCCGAACCGCCCAACGAACATCCCGAACGCGAGCGTGACGTTGTAGAATATCGTGTTCCCCGTCAGCCCGCCAAAGGCGCTGCCATTGTTCGCAACCGCGCTGGAAAAGGCATAGAGGATTTCGGAAAAGCCGTGCGGCCCCTTTGCGAGTGGCCCCGCAAGGCCCGCACCAGTTACGTTGGCCAGCCCTGTCAAGCCTAGTATCGTCATCGGTAAAATGGCAATGGCGATCACCGCCAACTTCATCTCGCGCGCTTCGATTTTCTTGCCGACATATTCGGGTGTGCGCCCCACCATCAATCCGGCGACAAACACCGCAAGGATGGCATAGACCAGCATCCCGTAAAGCCCCGCACCGACGCCGCCGACGATGATTTCGCCGAGCTGCATATTGAACAGCGTGACCAGCCCGCCCAGCGGCATGAGGCTGTCGTGCATCCCGATGACTGCACCGCAGGACGCCGCCGTTGTGATGACGGCAAACAACGCAGTGGTGGCGATCCCAAAGCGAACCTCCTTGCCTTCCATATTGCCGCCAACAACGCCCAGCGCATGATGGAGCGGATTGCCACTCGCCTCAGCCCAATAGGTGAGTGTTACGCCCATCAGGAACAGCCCGACCATCGCGGCAAGCAGCGCCCATCCCTGGCGTTCCTTACCGACGGCCTTGCCAAACGTGACGGTCAAGCCCGCGCCGATGACGAAGATCGTCAACATTTGGATATAGTTGACCAGCGCCGATGGGTTCTCGAACGGATGCGCCGAATTGACGTTGAAGAAGCCGCCGCCATTGGTGCCAAGCATCTTGATCGCCAGTTGCGAGGCCACTGGCCCCAGCGCGATGACCTGTTTCGCGCCCTCGACCGTCGTCGCATCGACAGATGACGCCAGCGTCTGCGGCACACCGAGCATCACATAAACAATTGCGATCACCGCACTTGCGGGCAGCAGCAGATAGAGTGTTACCCGCGTCATGTCGGCCCAGAAATTGCCGATCCCGGCGACGCTTGCGCGTGCGAACCCGCGAATGAAAGCAAAAGCGACCGCTATCCCCGTCGCGGCGGACAAGAAGTTATGAACGGTCAGGCCCGCCATTTGCGAAAAGTGCGAAAGCGTGGTTTCGCCGCCGTAATTCTGCCAATTGGTATTGGTGACGAAACTGACCGCTGTGTTGAACGCCAGCCAGTTTTCCATGCCTGCAAACCCTTGAGGATTGATCGGCAAATACCATTGCAGCTTGAGGATCGCGAACAACGTGACGATACCCGCGATATTGAACACCATCAGCGCGACGGCATAGCCGGCCCAGCTTTGCTCACGCGACGCATCAATGCCCGAGAGTTTGTAGAACCCGCGCTCGGCAGGGCCAATGACATGCGCCATCGGCATTTTTTCGCCATTGTAAATCGCAAACAGCCACGCCCCCATTGGCTTGGCGAGCGCCACAAGCAACGCGATATAGAGCAGGATCATGGCCCAGCCGGAAATAGTCATCACCGTGCCCCTCAATATCGCTCAGGCCGCGCCAGCACGGCGAGCAGGTAGACGAGGATGACAAAGGCGGTGATCGCACCAAGTATGATTTCAAATGGCATGAAGTCCTCCACAGGTTTGGAGGACTGATCGCACGGAAGTTCGTTAAGGCGCGCGGTGAATTATGGAGCGGGAGCGTAAAGTGAGCGTAAATTCTGTGGCAAGTCGCCTCTGTGCTGCGCGAATGCAAGCGCGGAGGTCGGGCAGGCAGGCGCGCTTACAAAGTCACGGGCCAAGTTGGCGGAGCGGGTGGGATTCGAACCCACGATAGGCTTTTGACCTATACTCACTTTCCAGGCGAGCGCCTTCGACCACTCGGCCACCGCTCCGCACATGAACCTGATCGTTTGATGGCAAGTCGCGCAGCGAAATGGCAGCAAGCATGAATCAGGTGAACAACCAAGTCGCACTGGAAGCCCCGCCCCCTAGCGGGATGCCGTTCAGCTTGCAATCATCATATGCTCTGTCAAAGTGGGACTATGAAACACACCGCAATATGGAACGCCGCTACGTTCGCCCTCGCTTTTCCGCTCGCCCTTGTCGCGCAAGGCGTGCCGCCGCCCAGCGTCGCGCCTCCCGCGATTACTTCGCCGATGGCCCCGTCCGAAGTGGTGGCGAGCGCGCCCGCAGCCGATTGGGTGGCGATTGACCCGGCCGACCTGTTGGTGATGGAGCTGAGCGCGGATGCGAGAGGGCGTGCGCGGCGGGTGATTATCCAGCTGATGCCCGCGCCCTTCGCCCAAGGCTGGGTGAGTAATATGCGCGCGCTGGCCGCCGCGCATTGGTGGGACGGGACCAGCGTCAACCGCGTGCAGGACAATTATGTCGTGCAATGGGGCGATGCGAGCGAGGCAAAGCCGCTGCCCGATGGCCTGCGCACGGTGCCTCAGGCGGAGTATGAGGTCGATTTTCAAGGCGCATCACTATCCGCTGATCGCTATTCCGCTGTTTCGCCCAATTTCTTTGGTGGTGGTAACGACCCCTATGGCCGGAGCGAGTTTTATGCGGGCTGGCCCGTCGCATCGATGTTTGTCGGCACCGGGCTGCGTGCCAGAAACCATGTCTGGCCCGTGCACTGCTATGGCATGGTCGGGGTGGGGCGCGGCCTGTCGCCCGACACGGGGACGGGGGCAGAGCTTTACACCGTTATCGGCCATGCGCCGCGCCACCTGGACCGCAACATCGCGCTGGTCGGCCGGGTGATAGAGGGGATCGAGCACCTCTCCAGTCTGCCGCGCGGCACCGGGGCGCTGGGCTTTTATGAGAGCGCGGAGGAGCGTGCCGTCATAACCTCGGTGCGGCTGGGGAGCGAGCTGGCGGCGGCGGATCTGCCGCGCTTTCAATATCTGAACACCAATAGTAGCAGTTTTTACCGCTATAGCGATGCGCGCGCCAACCGCCGCGATGCGTTTTTCATCGTGCCAGCGGGCGGCGCCGATATATGCAATGTCCCCGTGCCCGTGCGGCGGGTTCCGGCACCTTAACCCTATCTTGTGCTCCGGACTTGATCCGGAGCGTTGGCCGGCAAGCGCTGTGACAACTTGCCAGCGCTCCGCAACCAGTGCGGAGCACGCGGTTATTGCGGCTTGCTACCATCCGCAACGGCGCGTGCCTGCGCTTTGCGTTTGCGCAAATTGGCGCGCAGTTGCTCCGCCAGCCGTGCGGCGCGGGCATCAACAGGCGTGGGCGTTTGTGGTGGGGCAGGGGGCTTGGCGTTGCTCATCGCGCAGGTTTAGCGGGGGATGGCTCTGGTAAGCAAGCAACGTGCCTTGACTATTTTGGGGTCGCCCGCCATAGGCCGCGCCTGCCTTGCGGCGAAAGGTCCGCAGCGCACCGGTTGCTGCTGTAGCTCAGTGGTAGAGCGCACCCTTGGTAAGGGTGAGGCCGGGAGTTCAATCCTCCCCAGCAGCACCATTTCCACGCGCAAGCCCATTTGCCCATCCCAGCAGGCAGGCCTAGCAACTCCTTTCTGCCCTTCCCCTAGCTTCCGTTAGCGGTTTGGTTGACACGGGACAGGGGGTAAAACAACGGCCGCCTGCGGGTTACAGAGCTGTGGTATCAACGATACACAGTCGTATGATACACATAATACACTTCGTCATTGCGAGGAGCGCAGCGACGCGGCAATCTAGAAGCGCTGCCATAGACTGGATTGCTTCGTCGCTGCGCTCCTCGCAATGACAAGGAAAGAATGCTCGCGCAGAGGCGCAGAGGCGCGGAGAATGATGATATTACCCCCGTATCGGTGAGGTGTTTTTTGTTGCCCTTTCCCACTCGTAAACGAGCGCGGGTGGTGGTGCCGATAAACAGTTCAAAGAGCCTTGGGTTTGAGCATGCCAGCGCGTATCTTACCATGCCTGTGTTGCTGTAGGAAAGCGCTTCTGCGAAGGCGAGGGTCATTGGTTATCGGAACAGCGCCCACAGCCAAAGCCTGCAATGATCGCCATCCTGCGGCATGGGTTTTTCGTGATAGCCATGCTCTCGGCATGGTTGCGTTCAAAAATGGTGGGCGTGGCAAGGATTGAACTTGCGACCCCTGCGATGTCAACACAGTGCTCTACCACTGAGCTACACGCCCACACTGGAACGGGCCTCTAAGGCTGAGTTAGTGAATAAGCAAGTCGCTAATTGCTTATATTACGCGCTGTCGAGGCGGCCCTGCCCGCCAAACATCTGATCGACCTGTGCCACCAAATCCTTGAGGTGAAAGGGTTTGGAGAGCAAACGTGCGTTGGGCACTGCGTCATTAGCCTGAAGCGCGACGGCGGCAAATCCGGTGATGAACATGACTTTGGGCGCGTGGGGCAGGGCCTGTGCGCGCTGCGCCAACTCTATCCCGTCCATTTCCGGCATTACAATGTCGGTCAGTAGCAGATCAAACGTCCCCGATTCGACATAATCGAGCGCCTCGCGCCCCGTCGCTGCGGTGGTGACATCATAGCCATTACGTTCGAGCGCACGCGCCAGATAGCCGCGCATAGCGTCATCATCTTCGGCCAAGAGGATGCGGGTCATTGGGTCGATTCCGTTCGCAATGTTGAGGATGCGCAATAGGCCAGATTTGTTTAACATTTTCTAGTGCTATTTGCACATAATTGCGCCGTGATGCACTGAATAGCCTCATGCCATCGCTACCGCCCTTTATCCTGTCCGGTCCGGCGCAACCGCTCCGCGCGGTTATCGTCTCTATCCCGCATGCGGGGCGCTATTATCTGCCCGCCTTGCTGGGCGCGGCGCGGGTGACGGGCGCGGTGCTGCAAAGGCTGGAGGACCGCTATGTTGACCTGTTGGCCAAGGGGCTGGGGAGCCAAGGGTATCGGGTCATAACCGCCACCTATGCGCGCGCGTGGATAGACATGAACCGCGCCGAGGATGAATGGGACAGCAGCCTGATTGTGGGCGGCACGCCTGCGCATCCGGTCAGCAGCCGGGTGCACGGCGGGCTTGGTATCATTCCGCGCCGATTGTCTGGGCCGGGGGAATTGTGGCGACACCGGTTTGACCACGCCGATTTGGCCGTGCGGATTGAACAGGTGCATCGCCCCTATCACGCGGCAATAGCAGGGGCGCTAGACGAGGCGATAGCGAACCATGGGCAGGCGGTGCTGATCGACCTGCACTCTATGCCGGGGCAGCCG
>JBBTFY010000055.1:0-12970 GCA_038041635.1 Pseudomonadota bacterium | reverse complement strand
GGCGTTTGGCAAGGCCCAGCATGTTGATTGCACCATGAACGCTGGTTTTTGTCGTCGCCACAGGGTCATGCTGATAATGAATGGGCGATGCGGGGCAGGCGAGGTTATAAATCTCGTCTACCTCGACATAGAGCGGAAAGCACACATCATGGCGCATGAACTCCAGTCGGCTGTGGTTGTGCAGATGCTGGATATTGCGTTTCGATCCGGTGAACAGATTATCGACGCACAACACCTCGTGTCCCATTTCGAGCAATCGATCGATGAGGTGCGAACCAACAAAGCCCGATCCGCCTGTGACCAAAATCCGTTTCACACTGTCATATTGTCGTGCCATGTCATCCATTCATCATCTGTAGCAGGGCATGGTGCCCGAAAACATTTTCGTCGCGCACTATGCCGCGCTGCGACGCTCTATTAACGGGGAACGGTGATTTGACAACAATGCGTGTCATATTTTGAATGGATAAGGGCACCACGGTGCTGTTGTGCCAGGGAATAACCATTTTTGGTAATCATTTTAACGGCTGCCGAGCATAGGAATTAGCTACAATTGCGACAAAAAGGGGATAGTTCGACTCAGGATCGTTCGGTAAATTGCCAGAGGCCGTATGTTTGACGATTAGCCGCCTGTATTTCACTTTGGGAAACTGCTACTGAAATGGGTTGCCACTTCGTTCACAATAGCAATTTTTTGCTCCTACCGAATATAACCCGATATCGTCTGAGGCGACTGTTGCCCCCGTGTGAGTTTTTGGTGTCATGATGACTTCGAAACGGCATATTTTGATGCCGCTAACCGACGCCTTTGGTGGCTTCGGCGGTATTGCGCATTACAACAGAGATGTTTTGCAAGTGATGGCAGCAATGCCGGGTATTGAGCAAGTCATAGCAATTCCGCGTGTCATTACCGAGCAGGTGGGGACCATTCCTTCGCGCGTCGCGCATGACAAGACGGCAGCATCTGGCGGACTGGCATTTGTGGCGCGCGTGTTGCGGCACGGCCTGTTTGGCGTGCGCCCAGACCTCATCTGGTGCGCGCACATCAATTATCTGCCTCTGTGCGCCATCATCGCAAAACTACGCGGCTCTCCATTGATATTGATGATTTATGGAATGGAGACGTGGCTTAAGCCGCCCAGCATGCTGACGCGGTGGGCTCTGCGCCATGTTACGCGGATTGCGTCGATTAGCCGTTTCACGTTGGATCAATTTGCTCAGGTGGCACCGATTGAAACACTACCTCATGCGATATTGCCCAACGCGGTTGATATGGCATGCTATGGGATGGCACCAAAAGCCGCTGATTTAGTTGAAAAATTTGGGTTGGCGGGGCGACGGGTAATCATGACCCTTGCGCGGATGCCTGAAAACGCGACCAAGGGTTTTGATGTCATGCTGGAAGCGATGCCCAGCGTCATCGCGGCCGCCCCTGACGTGATTTACCTGATTGGCGGACGCGGCGAAGACGCACGCAGGTTGATAGAAAAAGTCGAGAGTCTGGGAATCTCCGACCATGTGATATTTGCTGGCGAAGTGCCCGAAACGCGCAAAGCCGATTTTTACCGCCTTGCTGACCTTTTTGCGATGCCGAGCAGCGGAGACGGGTTTGGATTTGTGTTCATCGAGGCATTGGCGTGCGGCGTCCCTGTCTTGGCCAGTACGATTGACGGCGGTTATGAAGCAATCATGTTTGGCGAATTAGGCCGCGCCGCCGACCCCGCCGACATCCCCTCATTGTCCGCGCAACTGATCGCGGGTTTGGGGGATGCAAAAGGCATCCCCGATCGATTGAAATATTATGCAACCACAGCGTTTTCCGAGCGGCTACAGGCATTGATCTCTGATGTCATCACATCGCATTAACCCAATTAGTCGGCTCATCTAGGCAGTATTGACTAAGTGGCTGTGGAGCGTGGTATGAGCGAAAATCGTTCAGTTCAAGAAGCAGGAGCGCAGACAGGGCTGTCCCCTGTCGCGCGAGTGCGACGCAGAAATGGGCGATTTTCGCCATATCCCCATGCGACGCGGCGGATTTCGTCTCTGAATGTGTCGGAAATCTTGCCCGTAGTCCCGCTACGCGCTGCGCTTTCCTCCTGTTCAGAAACGAAATCCGGCTCGCGCCACGCCCGCATCCACTTAGGCAACACTGCCTATCGAGTTGCGCTTGACCGTCTATGGGCCTTCGGCTAGCAGCAACTGACTATAAGATGCGTGTTTTGGTGCCGCCTCTGGCACCCTTCGCCGCTTGCTGATTGATTCAATGTGGAACGAGGGTCGTTGTGATTTCAATGTCTTGGATGCGGCCTGTTTCAATTTTGATGTGCTTGCTTCTTGTCGGCTGCGCGGGCAGTCGCGGCGGGCCTGTCGCCTATGATGTTGCCGGATTCGGGCCGCCAGATGTCCCTGCTGCGCTGGAAGAATCGCGTGTTTATCGCGCTGGCATCGGTGATGAATTGTCGGTTCGTGTCTTTGCAGCGCCTGAGTTCACGGGCGATTATACGATTGACGAACGCGGCAATTTACAAATGCCCTTGATCGGCGACGTTGGCGTTATGGGCCTGACGACTGCGGAAATCAGCGCTTTGCTGGAAACACGGCTGGCGGCACGTTATTTGCGTCACCCCGATGCTGTCGTGAATTTCAAGACCCAAACGGGCCGTCGGGTCACGCTGGATGGTTCGCTGCGCACGCCGGGGATATACGCATTTTCAGGCAATCTGACGCTGATGCGTGCGGTGGCAATGGGGCAGGGTCTGACAGAATCAGCTAATGCTCGGCGCGTGGTCGTGTTCAGGCAAATTGATGGCCGGCGTAATGCGGCGGCATTCGACCTCACCGACATCCGGAATGGAATTGCTGCTGACCCTGAAATATACGCAGGTGATATTGTTTATGTCGATGGCTCTGGGACACGACAATTGTTCCGCGATTTTCTCTCGGCAGTGCCTTTATTTGCCATTTTCCGCCCATTCTGATTTCATTTTTCAATAGTTGTTGATCACAATATGAATGCTGCCAACACATCGCACGGGTCAAATCCTGCACAATATCAAAGCATGGAACATGCTGTCGATTGGGGGCATGGTGGGCAGGATAGTCAGTTCAATACGCCATCGATTGATTTTGGCGCCATCCTTGCTGCGGTAATCCGTTGGCGTTGGCTGATGTTGGGTTCGTTGTTACTCGCCTTGCTTGGCGCGGCAATATATACTTTCCTTGCTACGCCGCTTTACCGCGCCGAGGCAACACTGGAAATCCGCCAGCAACGTGTGCAATTGCTAGAAGGTGCGGACGTTGAGGCCGTTGCCGTTCGCGACCCGACGTTCATGGAAACACAATTTGCATTGCTGCGCAGCGGTTCTCTGGCACAGCGTGTTGCGCGTGATACGCGCTTGGCAAGCAACCCTGCGCTTGGCCTGCCCGATGGATTAACCCGCGAGGCACGCGAAGGCGCTGCGCTGATCTATATCGCTAGTGGCATAAAAATCAGCCAGGTTGGCAATAGCCGCTTGGTCAATATCAGCTTTGTCGGCAACGATCCGACTGTCGCGGCCGCTATTGCGAATAGCTATGTTCAAAACTTCATTCGTTCGGATAGTGATCGCCGAGTTGCGACGACCGCATCGGCGCGCGCGTTGCTTTCCGAGCGCGTTGCTGCCGCCAAAACGTCGCTGGAAGAGTCGGAACGGGCGCTGGTGACTTATGCGCAAGTGCATGGCATTATTGAAATAAATCCCATCAACACGGCTGCTGGTTCTGAATCAAGCGCCAATGGTTCGCTCGATGCGACCCTGCTAGTGGCGACGACTGGTGCCCTTTCGCAGGCTGAAAATGAGCGCATCGCGGCGCAGCAGGTTTACGAACAGGCCCGCTCAGCAGGGGTGTCGCGCGCGGCACTTGACAGTAGCGCGGCACAAACGATGCGCACAACGCTTGCACAATTACAGGCAGAATATGCGCAGCAATCGCAAACCTACCTCGACTCTTATCCTGCTCAACAGGCATTGCGGAGCAGGATAAACGAAATCCAGTCGGAGCTTGGGCGGCAGGAAGGTCAATATCTTCGCTCGCTTCGTGCCGATTCTATGGCCGCTTCGGCGAGGGTTAGCGAATTGCGCAGCAGGGTGGAATCGCTGTCAGGCCGCCTGACCGACACGCGCAACCGTTCAATTGATTATAATATTCTGCAGCGTGAAGTGGATACGAACCGTCAACTTTATGATGCGCTTCTGCAACGATACAAAGAAATTGGTGTCGCTGGTCAGATTGGCAGCGACCTTGCGTCACCAATAGACCCAGCAGGCGCGCCTTCGCGCCCATTCTCGCCAAATCTATTTTTCAACCTGATATTGGCACTGGGCGGTGGTCTGGTGCTTGGTGGTGGGTTGGTGTTCCTTGCCTATATCATGGACGATACGATCAAGAGCCCAGAAGATGTAAAACAGCGCCTGCGTCTGGCGGCACTGGGCGCAATTCCTGAAGCGAATGAGGGCAAGGCTTTCGTCGAGGCCAGTGATGACAGCCAGTCGCCGATATCAGAAGCCTATTTTTCAGCCCGTGCGGCAATTGACTTTGCGACCAGCAGCGGCGCACCAAAATCCATAGCGATCACCAGCGCGACGGCAGGTGAGGGTAAATCATCGTCGGCACTTGGACTGGCACGTAGCTTTGCCAAAAATGGCAAGCGGGTCTTGATCATTGATGCTGATTTGCGGCGGCCAACACTGACATCCCAAAATGGCAATGGGCGCACTTCTGACAGCGAGCGGGGGCTTTCCATTCTGTTGACCAGTGACACTGCTTTCGAAACTCACGTAGAACAGACGATTATTGAAAATATATGGGCCATCCCTTCTGGTCCGATCCCCCCCAGCCCAACTGAATTGCTGTCTAGCCGTAAGATGGTTGATGTCATCCGGGCCGCTGAAGCTGCGTTTGACCTCGTCATTGTCGATTCCCCACCTGTGCTCGGACTTGCCGACGCACCCCTGATCGGCGGCGTGTGTCAGGCGCTCATTTTTGTGGTTAAGGCAGGCGGTCCGCGCAGAAAAGTCGTTTTGGGCGCACTCAATCGCTTATTGCCCAGCGGAACCAACATTATCGGTGCTTTGGTGACTTTTGTCGCGCAGCATCGCGTCGGCTATTATTATAGCGGCGTATATCAATATCTTTACGTCGACTCGACTGGCGGCAAGACTGGCAAGGGCGGTCGCAAACTTCCAATTCTCAAGGGGTAGACATTGTGACTCGGCAGAGGATGGGGCGCTCACCGCCGAACAAGGCTAGTATTGACTATAGTCGGTCGCTGATCGCCGCACTTTTGTTTCTCCTTGGCGGTTATGGCATTCTTTCCTGCTACGGCAATGCAGTCGCGCTGCCAGATACAGCGTTTATAACAACACGCGGTGATACCGCTGTCAGCCTGTTACAGCTTCAACGTATGGCTGCCCAAGGGTTGCAGGCACAGTCATCGGGCACCACTTCACCAGAGTCTTTGGCAGGTAAGCGCCACGCAGCAGCAGTTCATTTACTCGGTCAAGAGCCGCTGAGCGCCGACGCGCTAGTGCTCGCTTATGGCGGTGGCACACGCAGCGCAGAGCGCGACTTGGCCCGCCCGCTGGTCATGGAAGCAATGCGCCGCGATCCACGTTCTCGTGGTGCACGGGCTTGGCAAATTGTCGATGCGGCCATGTCGCGTCGTTTCCCGTCTGCGATGCACAGTTTTGAAAGATTGTTGAGCATTGCGCCGGGTGATTCGGAAATGGCGGTTCCCTTAATTGCCCTCCTGATCAACGACCCAGATGCCCGTCAGGCTTTGCTATCGACCCTTGGGCGACCGCGCAGCTGGCATGCCCGTTTGGCGGGGGAGGTCGCGCGTTCGCAATTGCCTATACAGGTTATCGACCAATTCGCCGTCGCTTTGCTGCGTCACCCCGATCCCAGCACGCGGCAGAGTATGTTGGGCGTGTTGGTTAATCGCGGTTCATATGTGCGCGCCTATGAATTATGGCGTGACCAGATGCCTGCACAACATCGCCCCGCTCATCCACAAGTTAATGCGACAAATTTCAGTTCATTTGCGGGCGGTTATCCCTTTGCGTGGACGTTAACCCAAGATGGTTCGGACGGTGCAGTGCCACTGGATGGTGGCGGGGTTGAAATTCGCTATTCGGGACAACGCGCACTGACTTTTGCAGCGCAGATGCTGGTCATGCCGCCGGGCCGCTATTCGCTTGTCGTTGTGGGCAACGATCAGCCGCTCAGGGCAGGGGGCCTTGAATGGCAATTACGCTGTGCGCGAGATTCATCGCATCTCGGCGGTGTTGATTTGGGCGCGTTATCAGTCGGACAAACACAAGCGAGTGCAGAGATCACCATCCCCGCATCCTGTCCGGCTCAGATATTAAGTTTAACGGGCAAGGCAGCGCTTTTCCCGACTGAAAAGATTATCACCATCGGTTCGGTTGATCTGGTTAGGCTGTAGCTGCAACGCAGTACATCACTCGGCGATGGCCCTGATGACCTCATGCCAACGCGCTAGCGCCGATGCACGGCGATAGTCGCTCGACGCTGCAAGCGCCTGCTGCCCTACCACGGCCAATTGCTTGCGGTCTTGTGCCAACTGCTCCAGCAATCGAACCAAGGCTGCCGTGTCGCCAATAGTAACCGCATAGCCTGCACCGTGACGTGCAATAAACTGCCCAACTTCTCCGTCATTATTGCCGATAAAGATGAAGGGGCGGCCTGCGGCAATGATGCCATATAATTTGCTCGGGACTATTAACCCTTCCATCTCCGGTTTGAGAGAGAACCAGTGCAGGTCACCTGCCGATAAAGAATGCGAAAGGTCGCATCGCGGTTGATAAGGGCGAAAGTGAAAGTTACTGAGGCCGCGCTTGATGACTTCGGTTTGAAGCGCTGCAAATCCGCCACCGCCACCAATCATCAGAAAATGGACGCGAAGTTTGCCGTCTATCTGGGCTGCGGCGTCGAGCAATGTCGTATAATCATGAGCAAAACCCAGATTACCAGAGTAACTGACCACGAAATCCTGAACATCAAAGCCCCATGACCGGCGCAGTTGATTGTCCGCACCATTGATGGGCACAATATCGTCATCGGTCCAATTGGGAATGCAGCTTATGCTGCTTACCTCGACGCCCGCTGCTTGCACTCGCGCGGCCATCATGGTGCCAATAACGACATTATGCTTTGCGGAGCGGAGCGAGCGGTTACGGACCCAAGCGAGCAATGTAAAAACTGGCCGAGGGAGGATCGTCACGGCCACTTCGGGGAACATATCCTGCAGCCAATTGATCATGCGCGCGCGGCGTAACTGACAGACAAGGGCAATGCCGGCCGAAAGCAAGGGCGGATCGGTCTTGCAGATCACTATATCACCACGTTTGGCGGCTAAGAGGATGTGCATACATGCGAGCAGATAAAAGCTTGCATAGTCAATGAGGCGGCCCAATTTATGCGACCTGCCAAAACCAGTGGTTCGCAAACGCCGTATTGCGACACCCGCAACATCCTCATGGGGTGCCATTGGCGCGCCACCATCATAGCGATAGCGGCTCGACACGGCACGAACAGCCCAACCATTTTGTGCAAAATGTGCGCCAAGGTCGCTGGCGATTTGCGCGGTTGCCGAATGGTCAGGATAGTAGAAGCGGTTGACGATGAAGATGCTGGGCATCCTGTTCGGTGGTGCCAGCTTGCTCAATTCGCGCTCGCTTGCGTTTGCCCGCGCACATCCACGCCCGCAGCGTGCTGCGCCTCATACCAATGGAGCGTCGATACTATGCCGGGCTCCAGTGCTATGGACGCTGTCCAGCCCAGCCTGCCCAGCCGTGCGCTGTCGATGCGTTTGCGCGGCGTTCCATCGGGCTTGCTTGCGTCGAAAGTTAGCGCGCCGTCAAAACCAACGATGCGCGTGATCATTTCGGCCAATTGTCTGATGGTTACTTCTTGGCCGCTGCCAACATTGATATGCTGCTCGTCCGAATAATGTTTGGCTAGAAATACCAGCGCATCCGCCAGATCATCGACATGCATGAATTCGCGCTGTGGTGCGCCTGATCCCCATACCTGCATGGACGCATCACCATTGTCGCGTGCGGCGAGAGCCTTGCATAACAAGGCAGGTAAAACATGACTGGTCGAGAGGTCAAAATTGTCGCCCGGGCCATAGAGGTTGGTTGGCTGAGCCGCGATGAAATCGCACCCATATTGCCGACGATAGGCTTGGCATAATTTGATGCCAGCAATCTTGGCCACGGCATACCACTCATTGGTCGCTTCGAGGGGGCCGGTCAGCAGCGCTTCTTCGACAATCGGCTGCTTTGCCATTTTGGGGTAGATGCAGGACGAGCCAAGGAAGATGAGCTTTTCGGAACCATAGCGGTGCGCCGCGTCGATGACGTTGAGTTCGATCGACAAATTGTCGCGCAGGAAATCGGCGGGTAAGCTGTTATTGGCGTGGATACCGCCAACCCGTGCGGCGGCTAGGAAAACGACATCGGGGCGATTAGCCGCAAACCATGTTTCGACATCAGCCTGCCGTGTGAGATCGAGCCTCGCCCTCGTTGCAGTTAACAGCGTGCAATCTTCACGCTCTAATCGGCGGAGCAGCGCGCTGCCGACCATGCCATTATGACCGGCGACATAGACTTTTTTGCCCGCAAGATCGAACATCGCCATAGCAGCTTAGGGTCGCCGCCTGCGAATTTCCTCGACATCGGCCAGCACCATTTCACGCGCCAGTTCGCGCACAGACGTTTCGTGCCGCCAACCCAGCTTCTGTTGTGCCTTTGACGGGTCGCCGAGCAGCAATTCAACCTCTGTCGGGCGGAAATAGCGCGGGTCAACCTCTACCACACAGCGACCTGTTTTTGTGCAATAGCCCTTTTCTTGGGCGCCGCTGCCACGCCAGTCGAGCGTGATGCCGACATCGGCAAAGGCCCATTCGACAAAGGTGCGGACCATGGTTGTTTCGCCAGTGGCCAGCACATAATCGTCGGCCTCATCCTGCTGCATCATCAACCACATGCCGCGCACATATTCGCGCGCATGGCCCCAATCGCGCTTGGCATCGAGGTTGCCGAGATAGAGCTTGTCCTGCAACCCTGCGCTAATCGCGGCGGCTGCACGGGTAATTTTGCGGGTTACGAACGTTTCACCGCGCAGCGGGCTTTCGTGGTTGAACAGGATGCCGTTCGATGCGTGCATGCCATAGGCTTCGCGGTAATTGACGACGATCCAATAGGCATAGAGTTTAGCCGCCGCATAGGGCGAGCGCGGATAAAATGGCGTCGTCTCGCGCTGTGGCACTTCTTGCACCAGACCATAAAGTTCTGACGTCGATGCTTGATAGAATCGGCATGTTTTTTCGATACCTAATATCCGCATCGCTTCGAGTAGGCGCAGCGTGCCGATGGCATCAGCATTGGCGGTATATTCGGGTGTTTCAAAGCTGACCTGCACATGGCTTTGCGCCGCTAGGTTATAAATTTCTGTCGGTTGGGTTTCCTGAACCAAGCGGATCAAATTGGTGCTGTCGGTCATGTCACCATGATGTAGAAAGAACCGCGCGTCCGCCTCGTGCGGGTCCTGATAGATGTCCTCAATGCGCCCCGTATTGAATGATGATGAGCGCCGCTTGACGCCGTGCACGACATAGCCCTTTTCCAGCAGCAATTGCGCCAGATAGGCCCCGTCCTGTCCGGTAATGCCAGTAACTAGCGCAACTTTTCTAGGGTTGGTCATATCGTCTCATATCAAGAGGGAAAGCTGGTTGCCGCATAGTATCTGGCGCGCCATGCGTCCAGCCCTTGTCAGTGGGTTCGCACTATTCTTTAGGAAAGCAGGGGCAGGATAGCCGCGCGCAACCGATCACTAAACTGCTGTTTGCTGAAATAGTTCAGGCCATCGGGAATAGCTTTGGGCGTTTGAATTGCCTTGGTTATTGCAGCGATGAGCGCGGTTTGGTCTTGCGGGTCAACCGTTTGCCCTAGCATGCCGCCGCGTAACGCCTCGAACGTGCCATCGGCGGTGCTGGCGACCACCGGAACGCCGCAGGCCAGCGCCTCCAACACGACAATGCCAAACCCTTCGCCGTGACTGGGCATCACATAGGCATCGGCGAGGCGGAAATGGTCCGCTTTTTCTGCTTCAGGGATATAGCCGGTAAAAATGCAACACTGCTCTATGCCTAAATCATGCGCGCTTTTCTCCAGCTGCATCCTGTCATCACCATCGCCCGCTAACAGATAGTGTATGTTCGGGAAGGTGGCTTGTAACAGAGGCAAAGCGTGCAGCACTTCGTCGAACCCCTTGTATCGCTCGCTTGCCGACATGCGCCCAAAAGTCATGATGACCGGCCCACCCGCTATCCCCAATCTATTAGCTAGTGTGGAATTGTCGCCGCCGATGCCGAACTTACTTTTATCAATGGTGTTTGGCAAAATATGGGCAGGGCAGTCGAGTGTGCCGGCCCATGAACCAAGGCGATCTAGGGTGATCTGGCTGACAGATGCTAACCCATCAATGTGTTTCAGCACCTTACTCGTCCAGCGTGACGGTGGTGTCCAGGCATCAATACCATGGATTTGTAGAAAAATGGGTGCATTGGTGAATATCTTCGCCAGCCAGGCCAACGGCAACAGGCGGATATGCGCGCAATAGATCACGTCAAAATGTGGTGCAGTAAACAGCGTCCGTATCAGCAGCCATATATATGCAACGCGCGATTGCGGCTGGTGCTTGGGATAGCTGGCCTTTGTCGGGGCATCGCTAGGGTGCTTCGTGCCATGACGCGGCAGTATAGTGATTGCAGCAACCTCATCAAAGCCCACTAGAGCGTCGATTATGTCACGGTTGAACTGCGCGATGCCGCCGCCCGCGCCATGCGCATCGGTGGCAAGAAACAGGATATGTTTACCGGCGGGTTCAGCCATGGAAGGCAATTTGGCCAATGCGCTTGGCCCAGCCCCGGATATACGCATAGGGGTTTTTACGCGACATTGGCTGTTGCATCCCCAGCCACTGACCAACAGGAATGCTGAAACCCGTTTTTGTGCGGTTGATAATGGTACTGGGCAGTGTTTTTTTGGGCGCGTTAGCGAGCAGATGCTTGCCATTAGCGATGCGTCCCGACAGCATTAGCGGCGCAATGATTTTGAGCAGGTCGACGTCCACCAACGGCACGCGCACCTCCAAACTGTGTGCCATGCTGGCCCAGTCGGTGTCGCGCAATAATTGGTTGCGCATATAGTGCGTTGCTTCGAGGGTCGCGACTTGGGCAAAGCTGTTACGGCCCTGCTCACCCACTACGCCCGCCAAGCGGGAGAAAAGGTCGAGCCGTCTGCGGCCCTCGTGCGCCGCTTCTTTCCCCATCAGCGCGTCCAATTCCCATGGCATATAGAGCCCGCGCCGCACGAAATAGGCACCTTCAACGCTGTGGCCATAACGCAGCAGACCTAAAGCTTTGGGTTTTATTCCCAGATGCGTCAGACTGGTGGCATTGCTGATAAGGTTGATAGTGTTGGATAACATCGGTGCGCGGTGCAAAGGGGACATGATGCGGTTCCAGCGCGGCACATCGCGAAACGCCGGATAACCGCCCAGCAGCTCATCTCCGCCTAGGCCCGACAGCGCAGCCTTGAACCCCTGTTCACGCGCAAATTTGGATATGAACCAGCTGTTCGGGCCATCAATCGACGGTTGATCCATGGCAGCAAGGATGGCGCTACTGTCGGCAAGAAATTCGCTGCGATCAACGGTGCGCGCGGTCATCGTCACGCCATAATGGCTGGCCGTGACCGCCGCCAAAGTCTGCTCGTCATCGGCAAGGCCAGCATATTCGCCAAAGCCCAGCGTCAGCGCGCGGATATGATTGGCCCCTGCTTCGCAGGCCAAGCCAAGGATGGCTCCTGAATCTATTCCGGCGGACAGGAATGTCGCAACCGGAACATCGGCAATAAGGTGATGGCGAACCGAATCGAGTAACGCCGCATGCGCCATTTCCATCGCTTCGCCGCTGCTCATCGTCATGGCGTGAGATTGGATTTCGGCGGATTGATATATGCTGGCAATCGACGTGTGAATATGTGGGTTGGCAAGACCGCTCGCGTCGCAGCTTGCCCAAGCCCCAGCGGGCAGGGCGGAAATGGCCGCGTAAGTGGTAAATGGTTCGGGCACGCTGCCCAGCATGTAAAAACCCGCTTGCCCTGCATAGTCGGGCTCGCGCGATATGTGCCCACCCGCCAGCAATGCCTTGACCGATGAGGCAAAGCGGATCGTTCCACCGCTGTTCGCATAATATAATGGTTTTATGCCGTAACCGTCGCGCGCCAATGTCAGTTGCTTTGTATCGGCATTCCATATTGCCAGCGCAAACATGCCGCGCAATCGAGCGAAAAAGTCTGGACCATATGCGGCGAAACCATGCAGGATGACTTCGGTGTCGGAGCGGGTTCGAAACACCGCGCCGCCGACCTCCAACTCTGTGCGCAGCGCCTGATAATTATAAATCTCGCCATTATAGGTGATGGTCAATGCCGCACCATCGGACATCGGTTGCAGTCCGTCATTGGTAAGGTCGATGATCGCAAGGCGCCGATGCGCCAAACCTATGCGTCGATCATTATCTATCCAGCTGGAAAAACCATCTGGCCCACGCGAAGCCATATGGTCGCGGATGCGGACAAGTTCTCCCTCATCCACATTGGGCGCTGAATTAGCGTAAGAAAAGATACCTGCAATGCCGCACATGCCGCGCGCTTGTGTGGCGAAGGTGCGATGACGTCAAGTCACATTAGGCCGTGAGCACATAAATGCCAGATTGCCACCGTATAGGATTGTCACCGCTTTCCTACAGGGTTGTTGCCATGGTATATTGCGTGCTTGTTTCGCGACGTTTTTCTTCCCTTCCCCTAGCTTGCGCTAGCGGGCGGCTCTTTGAACC